>VRUF01000053.1:6700-13537 GCA_019456245.1 Planctomycetota bacterium
AAAGTTACGTTATCAAGCTCCTGACGAGTAGCCTTGCGAAACGGCCCCCCGCTCGCTGTAAGTATGATTCGTTCTACTTCATCAGCTCTCCCAGCCTGCAAAGCCTGAAATATAGCCGAATGTTCGCTATCGACAGGCAAAATAGTGGCCCCATTCTCCCTGGCGACCCGCGTAAGCATCTCCCCGGCAATAACCAATGGTTCTTTATTCGCGATAGCAAGCGTTTTACCCTTCTTAGCTGCTCCCAAAACAGCCTTTAGGCCCGCCGCCCCCACCACAGCCGTCACTACGGTATCAACCTCCGAAAGCTCAGCGATCTCAACCATACCCTCAGCCCCGCAAAATACCTGAGTGTCGACTCCGGCAAGCGCATCTCGAAACTCCCCCAAACGGTCGCTATTAGTGATCGCGGCATATTTTACACCGAATTGTTTTACTTGTTCCGCAAGCAGTTTATAGTTGTCATGCCCGCTAAGCGCAACAACTTCGTACTCATCCCCAAGCCCTTCGATCACCCGAAGCGTACTGGTGCCAATAGAGCCGGTAGAACCAAGAATAGCAATTTTTTTACCCATAACCCCCAAGTATCACCGAAAAACCAAAATCTGTCAACCCCTTGTCATCCTGAGCGAAGTCGAAGGACCTCGTGCTCTGCGTCACAATTCCCCTCCACAAAACACGCCCATGCGGTCACTATCCGGATCATTCACTGCAACGCGCTATTGCTTTTCGAAGTTCGCTTTGGCAGAGTTTTTCATCGTGATCGCATTCGTTTCCGGTATAGTGGGATTTCAATACTTCCACAGCCCTCGCGTCCTTGATCCGTCCCAGCGTCCACACGGCGTGGTTCTTCTCTTTCAGATTATGCCTCTCAGAATTGACATATGCTATTAGAGATGCTGTGTCATCTGCTTTTACCGGATGTGCTTGTTGTGCGATTTGGATATTTTCGTTCACAGATTTCTGAATATCCAAAAGGACCAAACCAAGCCCGATCCCTCCGAGCAAGACAAACAAGCAGACAACAAACCCAAGAACTTTTACTATTGATTGAGTTCTCATAGAAAATCCCTCAAAAACCAAGGCTAGAGTACTTGAACTTTTTATGTATCGACTTAGGCCGTAGTGAGGACTTTGGACAGCAAGACAGAAAACACAGGCTTAGTTGTTCTAAGCCGAGTATTTCTAACGAAGCTGGCCAAAGCCGCAACAGGCATAAGGCATACACTAAAAATTCAATTGCTCTAACTTTATTCAGCAATCCCTACATAGCGTCTGACAAAATCCTCTCTGCCCGGTGATCACCTGTAATTTCAAACAGATTTCGCATTAACATAAGGCAGTAATAACGCCCCCTGGCAGTCAGGCGAAACTTTTTCCCATGGTACCTCATCGCACCGACTGCAATAAGAAAGGCAAGTTCCGCCCCCAAGTCGATCCAGAAACGCCCGCCGTATTTCTTCTTCAAACCTTGGGCGCTAAGATTATCCTCCAGCATCCCTATAAGGAGATCGTAACGCATTCTCTCGAGCCTGGAAAACTTCCGGTACATCACGACCGGATGCTTACCATTTTCAAGAAGTTGGATATATTTTGGGATAGAAAAAGTATTCGAATACATCGTCCCGTTGATATAACCCCACGAACTCGCCCCGACCGCTGCATATTCGTCATGATCGATGATATACTCGTCGATGGCCCCTTTCTGACGCGCAAAACACCAAACCTACTGCTGCTTATAAACCTGCCCAAGGTTTTCGACGATCAGCTTATAAAGCTGTTTTTCGCGTCGATAGTCTACTTCTCCGCATTTTTCAAAAAGCTCTTTTTTCTGCCCCTTCGAAACCATCAAAGGATACCATGTAACTTGATCCACGCAGACTTTCTTAAGAATCTCGATATCCTGCATAATCATTTCATCGCTTTGATTGGCAAAATTGAATACCATATCTGCGTTTAATGTGTCGAACATCCCGGCTATAGAAGAAAGCCTTTCCGCGATCTCTTCCCCCAAACCATATTTCGCAAGCCGATCAGTACTTTCCAGTATCTCGTTATTAAACGACTGTACCCCAACAGAAAGCCGATTGACCCCTGCCGCTTTAAGTATCCCCAGAATATCGTCCGTAAGGTGATTAGGATTCGTTTCGACAGAAAGCCGCTTTATCTCCCAAAAGGTCCTGGCATATTCAATAACCTCTGCCAATTCCTCAGGCATCACCGTAGGTGTCCCGCCCCCAACGTAGATCGAATCGAATCTAAATCCCTGTTCATGATAAAGAGCGATCTCTTTCTTCAAAGCCGCAAAATACTTAATCGCCAGGCAGCGATCGAATTTCACCCTCACAAAAGAACAGTATGGACAAAGCTCCTGGCAAAACGGAATATGCATATATAGAAGGTAAGACTTTTCTTTCTCAGCGGCCGCAAGTGAATCCGATTCATACCTGTCAAATGTCAAATAACGACGAGTACGCCTGGCAGCCAAAAATGTAATAAATTTATCTATAAATATCACTAAAAACCTCAAATCGTTAGAATTTTCTGCCCGAATTTTGAATCTCTTATGTTAAAACAGCTTAGCCGAAGACGAAAGAAGAATTTGCTTTCGTCCCAAATTTACATTGAAGTTGGTTTTTATCTTTCGAGCTACCATCGTTGGCCCCGAGAAAGATGTTACCATTTATATGGTTTTGTCGCTTGACTTTAAGTCAATTAACGCTAAAATCCCATATTCCTTCTTCATACATAGGTTTACCAGTGTAAAGAGTGTGGGAAAATTGAAAAATATTTCGGCTGTCCGATCTTATAGTGAGGTATCAGGTCAAAAGCAATATTTCAGGAAAATCCTCTGATTATTCTGTCAATAGGGAAATTTTGGCTTGCATAATACGCCCTGATCGGCTCTAATGCCATGCTTTGGTTTTTTTATTAGTCGTTTTTTGCAAACTAGCGGCATTTAACTTCCAACTATTATAGTTTCTAAAGAGAATTTATAAAATATGACGCCTGAACAAAAAAAATTCGCCAAGGGCTACAGGTTCAATAATTTCGAAGGACAGCCCGAGGCAAAAATAAGTCAACTGGACATCCCCTCAAAGGTGACCATCCCTTTAAAGCAGGGTTTTGGCGATGAAGTCGCCCCTATCGTTGAGATTGGTCAGACCGTAGAAGCAGGCCAGATAATCGGACGAGATGACGAATCAATTTCCAGCCCCGTTCACAGTTCCATCAACGGCGAAGTAGTCGCAATAGAAAAGATTGACTATCTGGGCGAAGAGACAACCGTCATTACTATCGAATCCAACGGCAATGACGGCTTGCAGACGTTACCGGGGGCCTCGGTCAACTGGCAAGATATGCCCGCTGATACAATTGACGAGTTGGTTTATCTCTCAGGTGCAGCCTCCTCTGGAACATCGGGCATACCGACAACATTCAACAGCGCATCAATCATGCCGAATGAAGTCGAAAACGTCATCGTTCAGGGCGTCGCCTCCCAGATCCACAACATCTCGCTTGAAGTACTTCTAAAAGGCGACATACTGTCCCATTTCACGGCAGGTCTCAAAATTCTGAAAAAGCTGATGCCAAAAGCGAGATTTCACATGGCTTTGGACGAGTCCCAAAACAGAACTATCTCAAAAGCTTTGCAGTTGATGTCACCGGTGAAAACTATTAATGTTTTCACGGTACCGCGTAAATACCCGCTCCACCGCGACGAAGTGCTAATCCCGTTGCTTCTCGGACAGAAAATCCCGCATGGTTATTTAGCCGCCAATATCGGTGCGATCGTTTTGGATATCCCCGCGATCCTTGCTGTTTATGATGCCGTAACGGAAGGAATTCCACTCATAGAAAAAACCATCGCTCTCTGCGGCCCGGGGTTCAGGGAAAACACTCATGTAAAAGCACGGATCGGGACTTGTCTTGAAGACATTTTAAAGAAACGAACAAAGCCGGGAAAAGACATCCGCCTGGTGAAAAACAGTTGTCTTACGGGAAATACTCTCACCGACATGTCCTTACCGATCAGCCGCACCTTTAATTCCATAATCGCACTTACAGAAGGGACTGAACGAGAGTTCCTTTCCTTCGTACGCCCCGGAGTTAACAAAGACTCGTTTTCACGTGTATTCCTTTCATCACTCTTTGAGGGCCTAAGCCCCAGGATAAAGAAAGGATGCGACACAAACCTTCACGGTGAAGTAAGACCGTGTATCGCTTGCGGTTTTTGCGAGGATGTATGCCCGGTAAACCTGATTCCGCACCTTCTCTTTCACCAGGTGCAGAACGATGTTATTGACGAATTATTAATAAATTACAAGATTTTCGACTGCATTGACTGCAATCTCTGCACCTATGTATGCACCTCGAAAATCCCGCTGGCAAAATATATTAAAGATGGCAGGGAAAAACTCGCCGATGAAGGGCTAACCTGCCCGGAACCGGATTTTCCACTCAAAGGAGTTAAACCGTAGCCAGCAGTTGCATCAAATGAAAAAACGGTATCGTGTCTATATATAGAACAAATACAGAGGTATTAGTCTAAATGAAACTTGTCAGTTCACTTATCGGCAAATTACATAATGTCCGTGCATTGAATAAGATGAAGCCGCTCATCGATGCAATGGATGCAGGTATACTCGGTCCGGAAGATTTAACGGAGGGGCGTCCCCATCTCGTTGATAACGTTGACATTAAACGATATATGTCAATGGTGATACTGGCACTTGTGCCCGCGACTTTGGCGTCGATATTGTTTTACAGATGGGATGCCATCCGGCTCATCGCCATATCATACATTGTTGGCGGAACAGTCGAAGTCATCTTCGCTATTATACGAAAGCATGACATACACGAAGGATTTTTGATTACCGGGCTGATCTTCCCCCTTGTACTTCCACCGAGCACACCCTCATGGATAGTTGCCGTAGGTGTGGTCTTTGGAACAATGTTCGGAAAAGAAATGTTCGGCGGAACAGGAAGAAACATATTCAACCCGGCACTGGTCGGAAGATTGTTCATTACCATCGCCTTTCCTGCGACAATGACAACAAACTGGAAGATGCCTTTCGCCGCTGCCGACGCCGTCACTGTAGCAACACCGCTGTCTGCCTTTAAAACTGAAGGCATTACAGCTTCTTTCACCGACCTGCTCATCGGAAACACTGCCGGCAGCATGGGCGAAACATGCAGAATAGTTATCATTCTAGGCGGGATATTCCTCATACTTACCAAGGTCAGCAACTGGCGAGTACCTGTTTGCTACATCAGCACCGTTTTCCTTTTTGCCCTTATCGGAAACCATTTTTTGCCGGAAAGGATCGCACCACCTGTATTCCAGGTATTTGCAGGCGGCCTCTTGTTCGGTGCATTTTTCATGGCAACCGACCCGGTAACATCACCATTTACACGTACCGGAAAATACATCTTTGGAATATCCTGCGGAATACTCACCGTCTTAATACGAAGTTTTTCCGGATACGTAGAAGGAGTAATGTTCAGCATAGTGATAATGAACGCGTTTAATCCGCTCATTGATCAGATCGTTTTGATGTTCAAATATAGACCGGCAAAGGCATGAAAGATAAACTACAAATGATTTTGTTCGTCCTTGTAATGGGCGCAATACTAACAACGGCACTGGTAACGATTGATGCCATTACCGAACCCTATATAAAGGCGAATCAACTCAAGAAGTTGCAGATGAGCGTACTCGGCGTTGCAGGTATCGAATACACAGAAGAAAATCGCGAGCAGGTATTCGCCGAATCAATCGAAACAAAACCTTTCCCTGATTACCTGCAACCCAAAGACGCCGATGAGGACAAAAAGCTGAAATTTTACGTCACCTCGGACAACCAGATCATTTTCGAGTTCAAGGGCAACGGATTACAAGGCGAAATTCACGGTGCTATTGCCCTTATGGACGATCTGGACACCATTAAAGGCATCACCATTATTAAGCAGGAAGAGACGCCCGGTCTGGGCGGAAGGATCGGCGAGGCAGAATTCCTGAACCAATTCAAAAATAAGAAGCTTTTTCCCGAACTTAAGATAACTCGTCAGGGTAAAGCTAGTGGTATCAATGAGGTGGATGGAATTACCGGGGCTACCTTAAGCTGCAATGCGCTAGAGGAAGTTCTAAACAGCGAATCACAGAAATACATACCGGCTATAAAGGAAATCAGATAATGTCTCTTAAAAAAATGCTCGGAGCCGAAGGGCACAAAACGCTGAAGAAAGCCCTTTGGCGAGAGCATCCCGTATTTGTTGTAGGTCTTGGTATATGCTCGGCGCTAGCCGTCAGCAACAAAATCGAGAATGCAATCGCAATGGGCGTCGGAGTAACATTCGTCCTGGTAGCAACGGCCATCTTCATCTCCGCGTTAAGGACACTGATCCCCCAGCGGGCTAGAATTATTACCTACATGATAGTCATTGCTTCCTTCGTCATCATCGTTCAGATGTGCCTCGAAGCATTCTTCCCAGCCATCAGCGAAGCACTCGGACCATACGTAGCGCTCATCATCACAAACTGCATCATCATGGGCCGGGCAGAAGCATTCTATATCACAAACACCGTTCGGGTTTCGGTCGTCGACGCTATCGGAAACGGAATAAGCTATTCATACACCCTCATCGCGATTGCGATTGTACGCGAGTTACTTGGTTTCGGAACATTGCTCGGCTTTAAGGCAACTCCCGAATCATGGGAAAACTGGGTAGTAATGTCAATGGCCCCGGGTGCCTTTTTCCTTTTAGGAATAGCAATATGGATTTCAAAGACAATTTCAGAAGGAAAACCGCAGGAGGACGAAGAATAGAATGGCA
>VRUF01000004.1:0-21899 GCA_019456245.1 Planctomycetota bacterium
GATCTGGCCTGCGAGCTGGTCGGCGTAGTTGCAGTATGGTTCGGGGAATTCGCTTACGTCGTCGGTGATGACGTGGTTTTCCACGACGCCGTCGAGGAAGTCGAACCAGAATTTCGATATTTTTGTGAGTATCGCACCCTTGTTGGGGATGCCGGTTTTCATTATGACATCGAATGCGCTCAGGCGGTCGCTGGCTGCGATTATTAGTTTGTCGCCGAGGTCGTAAATGTCACGAACCTTGCCGTGCCGCACTTTAACGTCTGGTATTTGAGTTTGTAAGATCACATTAGCCACGATTATCTCCCTTATACAACCGATTCCATTAAGCTATTTTATACGAGCCGTTAATTCTAAGGGCAAGCGGCGGCGATGTCAAGAGCCGGCTTGTTTGTCCAGTTGGAATATTTTGTTTTCCATGTAGACCCGCATGGTTTGGCCGACTTTTTCCATAACTTCATCGTCCGGAAGGAGTTGAAGCAATTGCCCGACGTAGCCGTGTTGTTTTATGCGTTTGAGGGTCGGGGCAAAATTTACGTCGAAGATCATCGCCAGCAGCAATAGTTTCATGTCGTTTAGGGTTTTCAGGCTTGTGTAGTCTACCTGTGCGTGGTTTTGTATCGCTTCGATGATGTGCGGCGAGTACGTCGGTTCGTCAACCTGTTCCAATTCCAGCGAATAGTTTTCCGGATCATCCCTGTACTGGCGATATTTCTCTGTGAGCACCCGGTAGATGTCGAGCTTGTCGGCATCGCGGATGATCCTGGCGTGGAGTTCTGTAAGTTCGTCCAGGTCGGCAGGCAGTTCTTTGGCGCCGTGGAGTTCTATGGCTTTTAGGATTATGTCCTGTTCGGTTTCGGTGAGGTCGGCTAGTATGTTGTATTCTTTTAGAATGCGGACTGCCATCAGGTTGTGGTTTTCGCTTTTGGCATCGGAGTAGGTTTGGTATTTTGTGAACTGCTCGAATCGCCCAACGTCATGAAACAGAGCGATGACGGCAGCGATGAGCCGGTCGTTTTCGCCAAGACCGATAGCGCCGGCGATATAGATCGCTTCTTTACAAACGTAATCGGTATGAATCTCTTTAAGCTCAAGGTTAGCATCGATATAAGCGCTCGTACCGTAGAAGTCAGCGATGTAATCGGCGAACCATGCTTTGAATTTTTGTAATTGTTGGTCTGTCATAAGTATCCTGAATTTTTAACCGTGCGCCCAATTATATAGTAAAAAGCTGTCTGCTGCAAGGATTGTGCAAGTTTGGCAGATGAATTTATTGGCGGGGATTTTCAATCATTTCTTTAAGATCGGTTAGAAATATCGCGCCTATGGCTCCGTCGATTAGTCTGTGGTCGCATGACAATGTCAGCGCCATGCATTGGTGTATTTGTATTTTTTCGTCATCTCCGACAACAGGTTGTTTTGATATCTTTCCTACGGCAAGGATTGCAGAATTGGGAGGATTGATTATGGCCGTAAATTCATCTATCCCGAATGAGCCGAGATTGCTGATTGTAAAGGTTGAGTTGGCGTAGTCTGCGCTGGTTAGTGAGCCGGCATGCGTTTTTTCGACGAGAGCTTTTAGTTCGCTGTCTATTTGTGTAAGGCTTTTCGTGTGACACTGGCGAACTACCGGTGCTATCAGGCCGTCCGGCTGCGATACCGCAAGGGCAATATCACAAGTGCGGTGCTGGACGATTTTGTCATCCTGCCATGAGCTGTTTATGACGGGATGGCGCTGCATGACCTCTGCGACGAATTTGATCAGAAAAGCATTGAGGGATATTTTGTGGTCGGACTCGGCGTTGTGTTTTTGCCTGGTTGCAATCAGGCTGTCTGCGATGACATTAACCTTCAGGTAATAGTGGGGCGAGGTAAACTTCGAGCCGGCGAGAGTTTTTGCGATGAGTTTGCGTTTGGGTGTTATCTCTATCACTTCATCGTCAGGTCGTGAAAGAGGTGGAGTTGCGGCAGGGGTTTTTGGGATTGCCTGCTTTACGTCTGCTTCTATTACTCTGCCTTCAGGGCCGGTACCCTTGACGGAACTAATATCGAGTCCGTGTAATTCGGCGAGTTTTCTTGCGAGAGGGCTTGACCTGAGTTTTGCCGTTGCCAAAGGAGGCATGCTTGTTTTGGGCGGTTGGGGTATGTTTTTTCGTGGTACTTCTTCGGTCAATACCTCCTGCTGCTTAGGTTTTTGGGGAGTTTCGATTTGTTCGTCCTGTGCGCCAATGACAGCTATTGTTTCACCGATGGCTATGCTTTGTCCTTGGGCGGCGGTTATCCGCAAAAGTGTTCCTTCCGCAGGCGATTCATATTCCATTACGGCTTTGTCTGTCTCTACTTCACAGAGGATATCTCCCTGGGCAACAATATCGCCCTGATGCTTTATCCATTTAACAATGACGCCTTCTTCCATGGTTGGAGACAATGCGAGCATGGGTATGTTTTCGGCCATCTTCCGGTCCTCAATTTTTGTATAGCACTTTCTTAACCGCAGTGACGATCTTTTCGGCAGAGGGCTGGACTTGAAGTTCCAGCCTGTGATTGTAGGGCATCGGAACATCAAGCCCGGCTACAAGTTCGACCTGAGCGTCCAGTATGTCGAAGCATTTATTTGAAACAAGCCATGCGACATAAGAACCGACGCTGGCAACAGGGCAGGATTCGTCAATGACTACGCATCTGCCTGTTTTCGCAACTGATGCGACTATCGCTTCTTCATCTAAAGGGCGAAGGCTTCTAAGATCGAGAACTTCAGCACTAACACCTTCGGCTTGGAGCTGCTCGGCGGCGCTTACGGCAAGATGCAGTACTTTTCCAAATGTGATGAGTGTTACGTCCGTACCGCTGCGTTTGATGTCAGCTTTGCCTATTGGAACCAAATATTCTTCTTTTGGTACATCACCTTTTGTGTTGTAGAGCAGTTCAGCTTCCATCATAACCACAGGGTTGTCGTTGCGTATGGCGGATTTCAGCAGGCCTTTGGCATCGTAGGGTGTTGCCGGGGATATTACTAACAGACCCGGTGTGTGTGCGTAAAATGCAGCAAGTGCCTGTGAGTGTTGCGCGGCGAGGTATTCTGCCGGGCCGTTTGGACCTCTGAAAACTATCGGCAGTTTGAACTGGCCGCCTGACATGTATCGCATTTTTGCCGCATTGTTTATTACCTGGTCGAGTGCCTGTATGGAAAAATTAAAAGTCATCCACTCTACGACAGGTCGCAGGCCGGCCATGGCGGCTCCGATACCGATTCCCGTAAAACCGCCTTCGGTTATAGGCGTGTCGATCACGCGTTTTTCGCCGTATTTGTCGTAAAGGCCTCGGCTGACCTTATAGGCACCGTTGTAAAGAGCAACTTCTTCGCCGATAAGAAATACACGATCATCTCGCGCCATCTCTTCGTCTATGGCTTGGTTTAGAGCTTCTCTGTACGTTATTTCGGGCATTTTATTCCTGCGTTTCGGCTAAAATATCTTCATATAAAGTTTCGATTTCAGGGTTTTTGCTTTGCTCGGCAAAATCGATAGCTTCAGTGACGATAGATTTGCAATCTTTGTCCATCACCACATATTCATCTTCGGTAAACATACCTGCCGCGGTCATCCTGTCCCTTAGAATGACGATGGGATCCTGTGATTTGTATTTGGCGACTTCTTTCTTTGTTCGGTATGTAGCCGGGTCCGACATCGAATGGCCGAGATAGCGGTAAGTTCTTATTTCCAGCAGGCTGGGTTTTGATCGCTCTCTGGCGAGCTTGACGGCATCGGTTACACTTTGATATACAGCCAGGACATCCATGCCGTCTACTCTTGAGCCGGGCATGTTGTATGATGCTGCTAGTTTTGACAGTTCGTTTACGGCAGAGGCGCGGCGGAAATCCGTTCCCATGCCGTATTGGTTATTTTCGCAGATGTAAACAATCGGCAGTTTCCAGAGTCCGGCCATGTTCAGTGCCTCGTGAAACGAACCCTGGTGGATCGCTCCATCGCCAAAGAAGCAAAGAACTACGCCGTCTTCATTTTTATACTTAATCTTTACAGCCATACCTGTTGCAAGCGGGATATGCGAGCCTACTATTCCGTGGCCCCCGTAGAAATGTTTTTGCTCATCAAACAGGTGCATCGATCCGCCCTTGCCGCGGCAGCATCCGGTGATCTTACCGAAGAGTTCTGCCATTACGACTTTGGGATCCATGCCGACTGTAAGTGCGTGGCCGTGGTCGCGGTAGGCGGTAATGATATAATCTTTCGCAAGGTCGACGGTTGCGATTGCGCCGGTGCATACGGCTTCCTGGCCGATGTATATGTGACAGAAACCGCCGATCTTGCGCAGGCCGTACATCTGGGCGGCTTTTTCCTCGAATCTGCGTATTAGCAGCATCTGCTGGAGCAAACTGCTCAGAAAGGACTTGTCATATTTTGTAATATCTGGAGAATTCATGCTACTGTGTCTCTGGAAAAGTTACGATCTGACGTTGTGCTTTCATTGGTTTTAAGTATACGGCTGAGTGGATCTTTGTTTCGAGTATTACAAATTCTTCCGGGCTGGCGTTGGCTTTCCAGAACGCTGCAAGTCTGGGGCCGAGGGTTTCGAGCAATTCGCTTTTTGTCGCCGGGGTGTCGATGATGTTGACGGTGCCCTGAATATTTACTATCTCTCTAAGGTCGCGGGTCTGGATCATCCATTCGACGTTGTTATTAGCTGATATTTGCTTTAGTTTTTCACTGGACGGTACTGTGAAACAATAAATTGCATCGGGTTGGTATTTTAGTATGGCAGGTGTCATCCACCTGAGGTGCACCTTCCCCTGCCGGTCACAGGTTGCCAGAACCGCGGTTTTGGCGTCTTCAAGAATTGACTCTATTTTGTTTATAATTTCCTGTTGTTCCATTTTCCCCTCTGCTCGATAGTCGGTGCTCTTGTTTCAAAAAGGCATTAGCCTTTATCCAGTCTTTAAAGTTATTATCGGCTTTTCTGTTAATACCCTATAGTTTTTTTGAGTCGATTTAGTTATTCCACTGTCGATTATAAAACAAACAAGCTCTCTAGGCCGCTGGCACCACTTCTTCAGCAAAAACCTTTCTAAAGTATCATTTGGCTCATTACGACATCAACACCACCTGTCGATTTTAGTCTCATTCATTGTAATTAAAAAAACTCGGTTCAAATTTAAAGAAGAGGAAAATCATGGTAGAATTAAAACATAAAGTAAATCAAGTATTTAATACGCAGCACAAAACAATCGAAGTCGAAGGGCTTGACATCTATTATCGCGAAGCCGGCCCGGAGGGCGCTTGCACGATTCTCTTGCTTCACGGTTTCCCCACATCGTCTCATATGTTTAGAAACTTAATTCCAGCGATGTCCGATAAGTTCCATGTAATAGCTCCGGATTATCCCGGTTTTGGAAACAGCTCGATGCCGACGGTCGACGAGTTTGACTATACCTTCGACCATCTGGCAGAAATTATCGACAGCTTTACTGAAAAGGCGGGTCTGGAGAAATACAGCATTTACATGATGGATTACGGCGCGCCGGTCGGCTATCGTCTTGCAGTGAAACATCCCGAAAGAGTTGAGTCGCTCATTATCCAGAACGGCAATGCCTATGACGAAGGTCTGCTGGATTTTTGGGAGCCGATAAAAGCTTATTGGCAGGACAAGACAGATGAAAATGCCGATGTCTTGAGAGACAGCCTGCTCACCATGGAAGCTACGAAATGGCAGTACACCAATGGCGTCCGCAATCTTGAAGCTATTGATCCGGATAATTGGATCCACGATCAGTCCCTGATGGAACGGGACGGCAACAAGGATATCCAGCTTGAACTGTTCTATGACTACGGGTCAAACCCGCCGCTTTATCGGCAGTGGCAAGCTTACTTCCGCGAGCATCAGCCGCCCGCGTTGATCGTCTGGGGAAAGAACGACTATATTTTTCCCGCTGAAGGGGCCGAGCCTTATAAGCGCGATCTTAGCAATATCGATTTCCATTTGTTAGATACGGGACACTTTGCCCTGGAAGAGGACGGCAGCCTCATTACTAACCTGATCTGGGATTTTATGGCAAAGAACGTAGATGTTCATAAGACGGATTGAAAGTCATAGCTGGACAGAAATGTTTTTGTTGTTATAATCCCGCTATGGGTAAGAAGTTTAAATGTGTTGTTCGTACTTTTGGGATTTATGAGCGGTTTGATAAGGGCGATGAGGGACTTCCTCGTTTTCTTGAACGAACCGCCAAAATTCCTTGCAGGGTTGATGTTGAGTTTGGGTATGTGCTGCATATTACCGGGGGTAAGGGTAAAAAGCTTACCTACGAGATCGATCATCCGCCTTTTAAGGATTCTTCCGGTGAGATAGCACCTGCTTTTGTCGGCGATGTTTACATCAACAGCAACGACTACCGTTTTTTTCTGGGCGATACCATCTGGCTGCCGCTTGAAGATAAACTTGGGGCGTGGACATTGACAACATACTGCAGCGGCAAAAATCTTGCACAAAAAATGCTGAAAGTGGTAACCGAAGAAGAGTACGAAAGACAGGACCACGGGGACATTTAGTAACGGTCAGGCCAATCCTAATCCTTTTGGGGTAGGCTTTTTGTTTTGGTTTTACTTAAGCCGCCCTCACAAATTCCCGATCAATACTGTGGAGTCAACTTGACTCGAAACACAGACTTTTTTATAAGGGGTGGAATAGAATGGTCGCGATAAACAAAGCACCAAACTCGATGAAGATGGGCGAACTGAAGGAAAGAGCCAAATCTTTTGGCATAAGCTGCGGCAAGCTCAAAAAGACGGACCTTATTCAGGCTATCCAAAAAGCCGAGGGGTTCACGGTCTGCTATGGCAACTCAAACGGCAACTGCCAGAATTCGGATTGCTGTTTCATGCAGGACTGTATGAAGATCAAGAGCTAGATACAGTGCGGGCGTGGCCCACCTTACCGGCGGCCTGAAGATCAAAGACGGGCCGTTGCGGGAGTCCTGCGTTTTCTTTTTTGTCTACACAATACCATCCTATCTAATAGTTTTCTTCTTCGGTGACAGATATCTGGTTATTATCAAACTTTATCAGGAACGCATCTTCACCGCCCGCATTTTTTCCGCCGAGATTGCCGCGAGTTTGTCCGCTGATAAAAGGGTTGCCGGCGCCATCTACCGCCACGGACCATGGCGAGTCATCAGCAGACGCAGCGATCTGGACGGTCCAGAGCAGATTGCCGTCCGGGTCGTACCTGGCCAGAAAGGCCTCTGTACCGCCTGCATTTTTTCCGCCGAGATTGCCTTGGGTTTGTCCGCTGATGAAGGCGTTGCCGGCGCCATCTACGGCTACGGCGTATGACACGTCATCAGCCGGCGTACCGAGCTGGACGGTCCAAAGCAGATTGCCGTCCGGGTCGTACTTGGCAAGGAACGCATCTGTGCCGCCTGCATTGTTTCCGCCGAGATCGCCCTGGGTTTGTCCGCTGATAAAAGGGTTGCCGGCGCCATCTACGGCTACGGCGTATGACACGTCATCGGCATGCGTACCGAGCTGGACGATCCAGAGCAGATTTCCGTCCGGATCGTATTTGGCAAGGAATGCATCAAGATCGCCCGCGCTTTGCCTGTCGAAATTGCCGCGTGTCTGGCCGCTGATTAAGGCATTGCCGGCGCCGTCTGTAGCGACGGACCAGGAATTGTCATCTTCATCCGTACCGAGCTGTCTGGACCAGGCGATATCGTAGGCCTTTTCATCTATCGCTTCTGAGGCGAGCAGGTATATTGTAAGCAGCAACACACAACCTAAAACAAATATACTTATCTTTGTTCTTCTCATCTTTGTTCTCCCCCAAACAAGGTAGCTTCAATGCGAAACGCATACGGTTCTTACGTTCGAAAGGTGGGGGAAGTTTTAACGCAATACTGCTTATCCCAATAAAGGTGTAAATATTTGGACGTAAGCCAGCCGGAAAACAGTGACAGCCTACAGAAAAAGGCTTAGTGCCTACGCATAAATAACTTTTTCTTTATTTTCTATTGGAAAGGGCTCGCTTGTTGCATTGCAATCAGTTGGTCCCGCAGGTTTGGATTTTCCGCGAATATTCTATAATTCATCATTCTTAATACGGTAGTCAAATCTTTCCATTCAGAGAAGCATCCTTCGGTGCCTGTGAAAATTTCCGCCGCCTCTTCGATGCTGGTCTTGATATATTCATGAAACGTTTTCGAAATAAGCTCGTCGTTAAGGGCGGCAATTATTTCCTTGAACTCATCTTTGTCCAGCCATGTGCCTTTGCAATCAGGGCAATAGTTTATCTGGACACCAGTATCGCCGTAGTTAATGGCGACGAGAGTTTTGCGGCACTTCGGGCATGGGAGTTTTCTGGGCTCGGTTTTAAACTGGTCGGCGTGTTTGAATATCTCAAAATCCATCCAGTTGAGATCTTTGTCGGCGGCGTCTTTTGCCTTGCGTAATTCGTCATCCTCCAGCCACATACCTTTACATGTATGGCATTCATCTACCTGGACATCATTAAGCATTTTCTCGTTTAGTTCTACGCTACAGCATGGACATTGCATGTTTGCTCCTTATATTTCCTGGTATTCCTTTGTTTACTGACTGGGGATTATCATATCATAAAAGCGTGAGGATGGAAGTGTTTTCCGGTTTTTTGCAAATTTGGCCCCTGACGAGGTGTTTTTCGGCCTGGCGGGAGGGTATGGGGATAAGAGCCTGCCCTGCCGACATTCTTTTGCAAACAAAGCACTAGTGCTGTGTCAATCTTAAATTTACGGGTTCTTGCTTGTATTCAACGAGCATCTACTGCGTCAGAAAGCCTCGTCCTACATCTGTAGGGCTTCGTTTTCTTCCTTGTAGCTACTCATTGAGTCCTTCGCAATAACCCGAAACTTTAATCTTGACAAAGCACTAGGATGCTGGGGCTGTTGAGGGGAGCAGGAGGGTTTTCATTAGATCGGTTACTGTTACTATTCCGCATAGGTCCTGGTTCGTATTCAGTACCGGCAGGCAGCTTATTTTTTTGCGGCTTAGTTTTTCAGCGGTTTCGGCTAGAGAAGTGTTTTCTGTGATGCATAGAGGCTCCCATTTCATGATGTGTGCGAGCGGGGCATCCACGCCTAATGTATTTGGTGGAATGCTGAAGAGGCTGTCACGGAAATTTTTTTGTCGGGAAGCTCCTCGTGTATCAGCGTATGGCAGGCGTCGGAGAATATCACGGTCCGAGACAATGCCGACAAGGCGGTTGCTTTCACTGATGATCGGAACGTGTCTGAAGCCATTATTTTTCAGCAGTTCAATTGCCTTTTCAAGTGTATCCTCCAGGCCCAGACATAACGGGGGTGCGGTCATAATGTTTTTGGCGGTGCGGTCGGTCCATGCGTTAAGGGCGGTTGTCTGGTCCGGATCTTTTGAGGGAGTGGTTTCGAGGGCCAGGGAGAGTTTGCGTACAGCGGCGTCGAAGGTTATCAGCAGATTTAGGATATCGGTTGTTGTTATGATTCCGACAGGCTTGGTGTCGTCGAGTACGGGTATCATGTCGATGTGATTTTGTATCATAACAGAGATAAACTTGTGGACGGGGGTATTCGGTGAAACACATATCGGTTTTCTGGTAACGAACTGTACGAGTCGTTCGTTCGTGCCTTTTTTGTATTCTGCTGCGTCGCTGGCTTTAGCTACGTCAGGCTGTGTGTATCGGAGGATATCCCTCTCTGAGATGATCCCTATGAAAAAAGGTTTTGTTCCCGGCGCGGTTGACGGGTCGAAGATCACAACGTGCCGTACCTTGTGTTCTACCATGAACTCGAGGAAATCGTTGACGGTGTGGTCCAGAGTAAGGAACCTGATCCTTTGAGTCATAACATCGGCTGCAAGGGAGATAGCTGGGAGTTTGAATTCAATTGAGGCGGCTATTTCGTGTACCAAATCAAACAGACTGATCGGCGTGTTTGTCATGTTCCGTACTCCAGCATAGTATATCTCGGCTATTTAGCAATAGCTGACATTTCCCGTTTAAGTGTCGAAAAAACATAATTATCTCCATACGACACCAGTAATCTTATAGAAATAACCCTGAACTGTCAAAGAGTTTTATTTTGGTTGTAGTTCTACGCTACAGCATGGACATTGCATGTTTGCTCCTTATATTTTCTGGCATTCCTTTGTTTACTGACTGGGGGATTATCATATCATAAAAGCGTGAGGATGGAAGTGTTTTCCGGTTTTTTGCAAATTTGGCCTGTGGCGAGGTGTTTTTCGGCCTGGCGGGAGGGTATGGCTCGAACGGTTTTGGTGACTTGGCAGCACTATGAGTTGGATCTGCTCTTTAAATTAAAATTTACTTTTCAAGATTTTTTTTGTTTCGTTGTTTTTTTCATCTCTGTTTATCCGGATCGAGCTAAGATTCGGCAACTTCGCCTGTAGACGTCCCAAGGCCTCATCGGTGATGTCATTTTCCATGTAGATGTTCAGTGTGCTCAATTGTGGCAAGCCTTCCAGATGTCTCAGGCAGGCGTCAGTGAGACTGCCTCCGTAAACGCTCAGAACAGAAAGTTTTTTCATATTTGCGAAATGCCTGAAATCGGCATCCTTTAGATTAGGCCCGCCCAGACAAAGACGTTCAATGGAAGTTAGCCCGGCAAGATGTTTTAGCCCCTCGCCGCTTATATCCATACCATTTCTGCTTATGCTGCAACTGATTTGAAACCACTTTAACTTCTTAAGCCCCGAAAGACATGCAAGGTCAGCATCTGTCAATAAATCCTCAGACTTATGCGGAGTACCTATTGTAATTTTTTCCAGGTTCTTCAGGCCGGAAAGATCCATAACAGAATAGTCCTGCGAAATTCCACCAATATTGAGGTATTTCAGGTTTGTTAGGCCATTTAGTGGTTTTAAGCCCGCTAAAGACACCTTCGATCTTCTTGGAAGTGAAAGCCTTGTTAAAGATTTCAATCGGGCTAGTTTAGCCAGACCATCATTGGTCAACAGGTCGGCTTTAAAAAGTGAAAGCTCCTTAAGATTACCTAACCCAGCAATATGATCCATACCTTCGTCGCCAATACCTGCTCCGCCAATAGATAGTTGCTCAAGCTTTTTGAGTTTTGCGACACTGCTTAAGCACTTATCTGTCAGCGGAGAACTAAAACGACCGCCAACCCAAAGATACTTCAAATTCTCCAGTTCGGCTACACGCGCCACCCCCGGATCTGTAAGGCCAATATTGGGAAGATGCAAATACTCAAGCGTCCAGCATTTGCTTAAATACCCCATCCCAGTATTGTCTATTTGCGCATGCCCTACATCCAGCATCTTCAGCGAACGCATGGTTGAAAGGTACTTCGCTCCCTGATTAGTAATATTTTCGTTCCAATGAAAAGATACACTTTCCAGGTGCGGATGCTCCGAGAGGTGTTTAACTCCCACATCTGTTATCATCGGCGCATGGCCGGCATGAAGTGTCTTCAGTGACGGCACATTCTTCAGGTGCGCCATCCCGGCATCGGTGAAGTTGTTACCGCTAAGCATCAGGTACTCCAATGTCCTTATCTTGCTTAGATGAGCCAACCCTTCATCGCTAAGTTTCTCGCCGGACAATGCAAGTTCAGCAAGCGATAAATTCTCACAAACCTTCGCCAGTCCAAGATCCGTTATCCTGCAGCCATTAAGATATAACGCCTTTAGCGACTTTAAATTTGCTACTACACGCATCCCCGAATTAGTGATCCCTTCACCTAGAGACAACCGCTGAAGTTCCCCCAGTTTGCGTATCTCAAACAGCCCCCGGCTCGTGACATTTGAATCGTAAATATCAAGCACTTTCAAACCGGTAAGACGTCCCACAGATTTCATGTAGCTGTTATCGGCTCTAAATCTTTTGTTCCCGCCGCATTGCAGGGTCAATGAATGAAGGTCGTCAGGGGCAAGTTTCGCCAAATCCTCGGGGTCAGGTTTACGATTCCAATTTGTAATAAACTTAACCTGCTTACCGGCTGGGATACGAACGTTACCCTTAGCCGGGCAGTAATATTCCCACTCTTGGCCATCGTTTGTCCAGTAGTGAAAACTCTTTATTTCTCTTCGAATGTTAGCGTCCTGAACAAACACCTTTCCAACAGATCGATCCGCTGGGAAATGGAGAATCCGCTCGATGTTTTGCGAAACAGGCTCATTATTTCTCTTCTGCGACCGATATAGATCCCACACTTGGGACCCAGCCGAACAGATGCCTGCCAAACCCAACAAAAAAACCATCGCGATTAAAACTACTCTGTTCGCATTACGCATAACGCTATCCTTCAAAATCAGTTTCCAACATTTTTTGTTTCGTTGAGAATCTTTTCCCAATCAACCTTATTGCCATCGGCATCAACAACCGCGCCGTTCTGCCAGGTATATTTTATTGGAATGCTGTTTATTCTCACACGTGATCCATTTTTAAGTTCCGGGTCTTGACCAGGATTCTTTAGTGGGTCATCAAAAGAACCCAGCTTGTCATGGTCTGGATTTAATATAAATTTTGTCCGCTTGTAGTGGTAATCCTCTGTTGAATGAAATCCCTGTGTAGAACGCATATCGCTGCGTGAATCCGCTTCCATTGGAACCCAAACATCACCTACTTTTTCGAAACGGACATTTTTTAAGTATGCCCTTGCGCTTTCCCCTTTAGTCAGCAGATGCCTGCCTGAATAATCACCTTCATCCCCTTTTTGGTGGATTTTTGCGGGATGAAAGCCATGTTCCGGATCCAGCCAAATTGCATACTGTCCATACTTAGTTTCGGCCTCAAGCACGAAGCATTCTGAGCTACCCACCTTTTCAGTTTGCCCGCGTACAGAAACTTGTTTTGCACTACGAAGTACGTTATCAAGCCGTTCATTTCCACTGCCCATAAATCCTGTTGAAAATGAAATTCCATAACTGGTTCTTACTTTTAATTCTTTTGGACGCGGGGACCGTCTAACTTTTCCAGGTTTTATTCCAATTGCTTCGTTGTTCTGATATTTCATTTCTTCGTTAAAAATACCGAGGAGGTAATTTGGGTTATCCTTATCCACATGCCTGCCCCCAACATCGCCCCAACGATATTGTTGGGTATACATACGTTGGCTATCAAAATCGTAACGGACCTGTCCACGATAAGAACCATCCGTAATACTCGAACCTGCGGCCGATTTGGAAGAACCCTTCGTAGTTTTTTCATACTCTTCAATAAAACTTGAGGTTGAATCAAGTGCATGGCTGTACCTGTCCACCAGTTCCATAGCCGTAGGACGTTTGCTCACTGCCGTCTTTTCTTTCTTCTGCGCCCGATACATATCCCACACGTCAGATCCAGATGCAGAGACAGATACCAATGCAATGCAAATGAGCATTACAGTTAATGCAATTCTGTTTTTGTTACACATAACCGTTCCTATGTTGTTTAACAAAGCTTATGCAAAGACGGTCAATGGCACCTGGAAAGAACCTTATTCGGAACTGCTACCGCCCATCATTCCGCCATACCCGCCGCCATAAGATTTCGGCGTTTCATCTTCATCTTTGGGCTCTTCGGCCCGGCTGCTGCCCCTTCCACCCATCCCTCTCGCTCTCGTTGTGGATCGCCTTGACCTTGCAGGCTGCGGTGTTGTCGTTTCCTGCGGCTGCTGGGCTTGCAGCTTAGGTTCAGGTTCTTCGTTTTCCTCGGCGATGACAGGTGCGGTACCTGGCTCATCCGGCTTTTCTTCGGCTTCGACCTCTTCCCAGAATGTTTGCCATTGCTGCTGGGAGGTATTATCTGAAGGCACAACCGTTTGACTGTTGGAGGCAGGGGCGGAATCGTTTGCGGCGGTGACAGTTTCAGCAACTGGAGTTTCTACGGCTGGTTCCTTTGTGATGTTGTATGTTACGACGGCGCCTGTGCCTATTGCTGCAATGGCAACGGCTGTAACGACCTTGACCTTTACCGCCGTCATCACAGTTGCCGCTGTCGCTTTAGCTGTCGCTATCGTCCCGGCTGCGACAGTGCCGCCGGCCGCAAGTGACATCTTACCCAGTTCGGTCATCAGTATCGCCGGCGCCGCCTGCACCGCGTTCTGTGTCATTAACGTTGACAGCGAAATTACCGCAACTATTACGCCGCGTTTTTTCAGTATTGTCCTGAGCGAATTAAGCCCGGCATCGACTTTTCTTGAAATGGTCGCCTGCGAACAGTCCATCCTTTCGGCAACTTGTCGCATCGAAAGCCCCTCAAGAAAGTGCTTTACCAGTACCTGGCGAAGTTGGTCATCGATCTCGCCAAGCGCCTCATCGACATAAGGCGATATTTCATCCCAGCTTTGGGCCTTGCCCAGCTTATTTCCGGAATACCCAGATTCACGTGTCCTTCTCGACGAATCCTGCCGGACCACATCGATGGCTTTGCGTGTGGCTACCGTATGAAGCCACCCGGCAAGGGAACCGGTAACATCGGCGGTATTTCGAAACAGTTGAAAAAATGTATCCTGCGCAACGTCCTGCGCCTGGTCCCTGTCACGAATTATGCGTTTGCAAGCGCCGTAAACAACGCCGGCATAAAGCCTGACGATCTCAGAAAAAGCCTCAGCATCTCGGCCGTCACAAAACCGCTGCAACAATAAAGCATCGTTAGTATCCATAGAAAGCTCCGTAAAAAAAGTTATTCTATAGTATAGTCGAAGCGAATAATGATTTGTTTCATTTATAATACCCAGACTGGTCGAAATATTCAAGTGATAAGCTATAACTCCTTGTAAGACAAAATGTTATGCGAATTAAAAATTAAGGCAAGAGAGAAATTAAAATGTCATACAGGGGCGTTGAAATAGTCACCCCTAAGGAGGTTGAATGCTGTTTGACAGTGCTGTATAGTATAGAAATTAACCGGCGAGCCGAATTTCTCGTTGACTTACCCGGCGAAATTGATACTCTTTGAGTGTATCTGAAACCGAAACCATAGGGAGAAAAAAATGCCTGCCATCAAAGACATTACGGTTACCAAACCGACCGAAGAACAGATCGCCGTCTGTGAGCAATGGCCGATATGGACAAGTGACCCAAGTAAATTCGACTGGGAATACACCCAGACCGAAACATGCCTCATCATCGAGGGCAAGGTCACCGTAAGCGGCTGGGGCGAATCGCCCGAATCGGTAACATTTGGCGCAGGCGACCTTGTTGTTTTTCCCACAGGCCTAAAATGCGCCTGGAACGTCGAACAAGCCGTAAAAAAGCACTACAACTTTAGTTGAACAGAACACACGCAGTCCCTAAAAAAGGAGACGATGATATGTACAAGTCACTAAAAACGAAGGCCTTTCTGCTCTTAGCCCTGGTCGCTATGCTTTCCGCGTTGGTCAGCGCGGAGGATCCCACCAACACGTACCAGAAATCCGTGGTCCTTATTAAGAGTGTTTTTCAGGATTTTGATTACAGCACACCCTGGAAACAAACCGCGATGGCTTCTGGCGTCGGTTCCGGTTTCGTTGTTTCCGACAACGCCATCCTCACCAACGCGCACAACGTAAGCAATACCAAATATGTCGAGTTGAAAAAGCAGGGCCTGCCCCAGCGTTACCTTGCTTACGTTACCTACGTCGGACACGACTGCGACCTGGCCCTTATCACCACACAGGACCCGGCCTTCTTCGCCGACACCGTCCCGCTGGAACTTGGACCGATCCCGGCTGCAAACTCCACCGTACGAACATACGGATTTCCAATGGGCGGAAGACACATATCCGTTACCGAAGGAGTTGTCTCAAGAATACAGATGGATCTCTACTCGCATACCCGCGCAGACACACACCTCGTCGTCCAGACCGATGCCGCGATAAACCCCGGCAACTCAGGCGGACCCGTAATGCAGGACGGAAAGGTCGTAGGCGTCGCGTTTCAGGGGCTAAGAGCCGCCGACAACATCGGCTATATGATACCGACCACCGTCATACAACACTTTCTCGACGATACTGCTGACGGCGTATACGACGGTTTCGGCTCGTTGGGTTTCAGTTTCTTCCCGGCCCTGCATTCCGAAAGCTACTGCCGGTACCTGAACCTTCCCCCCGGCCAGCAAGGCGTCGTGGTGCTCAACACCATGCTTAACAGTTCCATCGAAGACATCTTCAAAGCCGAAGACGTCATCACGAAATTTGACGACTATGACATCGACAATGACGCAATGGTAAACGTCTACGGACTGGCCCTGCACATGTCCGAGATCACCGAACAAAAGCAGATCGGTGATACCATCGACATAACCTATTACCGCGACGGCGAAGAGCGAACCGTAACAGCAGCCATCGCGGCCAACCGCCCGCCGCTGCCGTATTGGAGACAGTTCGATACAAAACCGAGATACTACCTTTACGCCGGCCTTACATTCGTACCCCTAAGCAGAAACTTTCTGGAAACGTGGGGTAAGGATTGGGCAGCCGAAATTCCCTTCCGCCTGAAATACCTCTTCGCAAACTCGGCGCAGCTTAACGAGTCGAAAGAGAGAACCGAGTATGTCGTCCTCTCGGAGATACTTCCCGACGAAGTAAATTCATACTCCACGAGACACCTTAACAGCGTAGTCGAAACGGTAAACGGCGTGGCGATAAACTCGCTTGCGGACCTGAAGGCCGCTTTCGAAGATAACGAAGATCCGTTCTGCAAGATCAAGTTCATGTTCTCTGAGACCCCGCTTATCCTTGACAGCGAAGAGGCATTCGTCAGAACACCTGAAATAATGAATAAATACAACGTACCCGCAAAGGCAAGCCTGGAGAACTGACCATGACATATAGACCGATCTTAACGATAACAATTTTTGCCGCGATGCTGTTTTCCGGGTGTGAAGTAACGCAGCAGAAAAGCTCCGATTCCGCCGAAACGGCTTTCAAGGACGAGATAAAAAATTCACTCGTATTCCTTGACATAACCAGATCGGCCTACACAAACCTCCAGCCGTGGAAGTTGGCCCCGATTTCTCAGGAACACGGATACGGCTGTGCGGTCGGGCCATACCAGGTACTGACCACCGCACGCAACATGATCGATGCCGCATACATCAAAGCAAGGCGCTTCGGACAAAACGAGTTTATCCCCGTCACCGTAAAAGCAATCGACTACGAAGCCAACCTCTGCCTGCTCGCCCTTGACCCCAACGCCATGAACGAACCGCTCGAGCCGCTGACCTTCGTCGAAGAATTTAACAAAGACGCCGAGCTCATTGCATGGTGGATATCCGCAGGCGGCCAGCTCAACACTTCACGCGCCTCCCTCGACCGCGCCGAAGTAAACAAATCAACCGTCTCATACTCGCAGGCACTGGATTATGTCGTCGCCAATTCCCCGCAAACACCGGGCAGGGGACGTCTCTTCTGTTATAATGAAAAACCGGTCGGCATCGCTTACTGGTCGGACTCTCTAAACGCCGAAGCCGGCCTTGCACCGGCACACACCATCAACCTCTTCCTTCAGGACGCTCGCGACGGAAAATACGAAGGCTTTCCCGCATTGGGGTTTTCGGTCCGTAACCTCGTCGACCCAGCCATGCGCAGCTACCTCAAAATGCCTCCGGAAATCACAGACGGTATCTACGTAAGCAAAGTTTACAAACTCGGTACCGGCGCAGATGTCCTGAAACCCAATGACGTCGTCCTCGCTATCGACAGCAACCCGATAGATTCGCACGGCCGATTCGCCCATCCCGTATTCGACCGCATCATGTATCACGACCTCATCACAAGCCGCAAAATCGGCGAGACGATTAACTTCGACATCTTCCGCGACGGAGAAAAAAAACAAATCTCTGCCGTCGCAAAAAATTTCAAAGTCTCCGAAATGCTTGTTCCATACTACGAGTACGGCAAGCAGCCCGAATACATCGTAACCGCCGGATACGTCATACAGAAACTCACCCGCCCGTATCTGGCTAACTGGGGCGACAACTGGCAAGGCGCATCCCCGCCGCATCTCTACAACTACTACCGAAACGTATCGTTTAATCCCTCCGACGAAAGAGAAGACATACTGGTTCTAAGCTATGTTCTACCGGCCGATATTTCGCTCGGCTTCCATTCGCTCGGCAGGATCGTAATAGACAGATACAACGGAATAAAGGTCAGAAGGATCGAAGACATCGTAGAGGCAATGAAACTAAACCCGCTCGATCTGTTCGACACAATAACGTTTGAAAACGACTACCCGACCGTAGTAATAGACAGAAGCAAACTCTACGCCGCCGACCAGTTCATACAAAAGAACTACGGAATAAACAAGCTGACAAACGTAACGCCATGACGGTATTGAGTAGAAAAATGGCCGCCGGAAAAATAATTGCAATAACGCATTGCCCGCCGGCGTCTAAAAGATCAAACCAAGCCGTTCTGCTTTTGGTTCGGCACTACCGATCCGCATCGCACATATGATAAAGCGTTTTGCGGAACACGGGTATAACGATAAAGAAAGGCCGGGACAGACCTTAATTATTATTTTTTTCGGGAGAATAATATGAAGGAAGGCAGATTGTTAAAGTTCGCCGTCGGCGCCGCCGCTGCCGTTGTTGCAACAGGCTGTAGAAATAATGCCCCTCCAGATACAGGAAGGATCGAAAACGGAACCTACACCAATGACTTTTTCAAATTCTCCGTAAGCATCCCGCCCGGCTGGAACATCGCAGGCGATCCGACCGAAGAATACCTCGCAGAAGAAGGCAGCGATGCGGTCTTCTGGGAAGGAGCACCAGAGGGTGCATATTTTATAAACCTTCTCACCGTTTTCCAATACCCGCCTGATCTGGAAAAAACTCCAAACCCCGGTTTCTGCTGGATGGCCGAAAAGATCGAAAAAACTCCCGAGCCTGTCACCGCGACAAAATGCCTTACAGCGATAAAACAATACCTCACTACAAGCGACATCGAGGCCTCGTTCCCAAAAGGAATATACTCCGTGCAGCTCGATAAACAAAATTTCGAAGTAATGGACGTCCAGCTAAAAACGGACAACGCAATCGCCAACCAGAAATATTACGTAACAATAAAAAAAGGCTACGCGCTATTCTGCATAATCAACACAACAGAGACAACAAAAAACGCCGCAATAGGAAAAATGATAGAATCGGCAAACTTCTAACGGGTTAAAATCGGCAACGTAGCTTTCGACCTTAAGGTCCATATTTTTATTTAAAGGTTACCGACTCTAATAGTTTTTGCAGAGAGGCCTTTTCCTCGTCCGTTGTATAAGTTATTGTTAACAGCAAGGCATAACCTTTACTTATAGCAGCATATTGTTTTTGCTGGATGATAACTCCTGCCGTCAACGCCTCTATGTACATTACATCAAAATCAACTCCGCCGATCTTTTCAGTAGATGTCTCCCGTGGAAATGAAACATCAATAGCACTTGATTCAAGAAGTTTCCGAAAATGGAAATGATAATCACTTCCTCGCTTTATCCCCGGCACATGACGAACTTTTTCCGCAATGCACATAAGACTTGGATTAGATGCAACAGGTGCTCCCAGGGGATGTTCGAAAGCAGCGACAAGATTCACCGATTGCAATTCGGAGGCTTTTATCACCGCCTCTAAATTTTCATCGTCACCTGCCGCAAGTTTTGTCCCAATGTCCATGAGTTCTTTTTGGGTTTCTTGATCCTGTATGCTCCAGCCAGAAGGAAACGATATGCTCAATCCGAAATACTCGTTCCGATAGACACTGCCCTCAACAGTACCAAAATCAATTTCGTCAGAGGCTTTTTTCTCACACCCTGATAAAAACACAACTGAAAGCACAATAAATATAAAATGCGTTAGTTTCGTTCCGCTCATTAGTACCATCTCCTTTTTCATACACTATTAAGTTAGTTAAGATGTTTCTTACCGTAATATCTTGCCTTTGCGAACATCGCCTTTTTTGTCCAGTAATTGTACTCCTGAGATCGTGCCGAACTTTTCAAAGTCGAAAACTTCCCACACCACCTTCTTATCCGGTGTTACCTCGAATATCTGCGGTTGCTCTCCAACGTGCCCGTGGCCGCCCCAGTTGCAAACGACCGTATTACCGTTTCCAAGCCGCTGGATCCCGGCAGCAAACCGAATCGGATTTCCCTCCACGTCGTTTTCGTTAATTTCCCAAACAACTTTATCGTTCGCATCGATCTCGAAAACCCTGTGTCCATCGCCGATAGTTATGATCGTATTACCGTTCGCCAGCCGCCAGCCGCCAAACGCAAAATTTTCAACTGCAATCGTACGTATCACCTTGCCGTCTGAATCATACTCCCTGACAACTTTGTCGCTGCCATGGCCGACAATATAATTGCCGTTAACAAGTTTTCGCGCCTGCCGCATCTGCCTGTGCTTATTTTCCTGATTAGTCACAAGCTTGACCGTCTTTACGACCTTCCCTGCCGAGTTGATCTCACGGATCTCGCACGGCCCGGAAACGGCTACCATATAATTGCCATCGCCTAATGGCTGACACGCATGAACCTCCTCATCTTTTCCAACCGTATATTCCCAGACAACTTTCTTATCTAGCGTAACTTCCTTTGCCCCTTTGACATGAGTGAACAAAATATTACCATTTTTCATCTGCCAAACATCCTGGGGTTTTCGTGCCGCATACTCCCACTCGACCTCACCTTCGGCGGAAACGATCCATATCATACTTTTGCCATAGTCAGCACACAAAAAACGATGCGAAACCGCCCCGCCGATGCTGCTGCAACCTGCACAAAACAAAACAGCAATTCCCAAAACAACAACAGCAAATTTATTCATAATTAACACCTCAAAAAAAAACCAGACCAGGATGTACTTCACCGCACGCGGGTATCAATACAATAATACACCAAAAAACAATACCAAACAAACAAATCCAGGGCAAATTAAGCCGTTTCAGCCGCGAAATTCTCAGCAAAGGCAAAAAAAGTAAAGATTTATTGTAACAAAAACGGTATACCTGCGTCATATATACTGGTCACGATTGAAAATTCCCGTTTAGTTCGCGGTAACTTATTTCTAAACAAATAGTTACCATTTACTCGCGGGTATTTACTACCCTTAAGGGTATATTGTGTGTTGGTGCTAATATCGAGCTTAATGAACAACCATCAAAGCAGATTAAAAAGGAATTGCCATGAAAAAAGTTCTGCTGACGCTATTTTTAACCGCAATAACGCTGTATACCTCGGGTTGTGCCACGATTGTTGGCGGCATCATCGGGCATCAATCGGGAGAAAAGTATGCCGGAGCGGCCATTGGGGCAGGGCTCGATTTTGGGCCGGGCATAGTCAGGGGTATCGGCCAGATGTTCGCCAACCCCGAGAAAGATATTAAACACGCCCGGATCGACTCACAGAAAGGACAAATAACACTGCCTGAATGGGCGTTTACGAGCAAGCGGCTGGAAGGCTTAACGCGACGCTTGCGGGATATCTTCCAGGAAAATCAGTGGACCGGTAGCCTCGAGGAAAAAAAGAGCGGAATTGGCAGTACCGTCTTCCAGGAAAAATGGCAGTGCAAAACAAAAGACGGAGTCGAGTTCGAGATGACCGTCCTTAAAGAAAAACGCAAAAGACCCAAAATCTCGATCGAAGTGCCCGCCGACAACCGCAGTAAACAAAGTGAGACCACCATCCAAATATTTGACTGGCTTCCGGAGGCTCTCAAACGGAAAGGCTAACCCTCCCTTCCCTTTTGGATAGAGAAAATTTTTTATGAAAAAATTGCTAATGGTTTTTATTTTGGTGCCGGCAATTGTTATTGCCCTTGCCCTTGCCGTTGCCGATACCCCTGTTCAAACCGATGCTTCCGGCAGGATCGATCTGAAAATATTATACGCCGGCTTGCCTGAAACAGACCGGGCAAAAGATTTCATGGATTTCCTGGGCAAGCATTTCAAAGAG
>VRUF01000004.1:21909-32996 GCA_019456245.1 Planctomycetota bacterium
ACGTTCACCGATTACAACAGTTTCGATGAAAATAAAAGTACCGATTTTGATGTTCTCATCCTCGACCACGATGGAACGGAAACCCAGGCTCCGACACCAAATATCTCACGAGAGTTTTCTCGTGCAACAGTTACCATGGGTGTTCCGGGAGGGGACATATCCAGCCGGCTCCGACTTAAGACGGGCTATTTGTGAAACTGCATGTCCGACGCGGCCCATGTTGGGTCGCAGCAACACATAGTTTTCAATAAACCATTTAAGGTCAAGCCTGAAGTTGAAGAATGGAAGATATCTGACAGCTATGAAGGTAGAAGGTTGCCAAACGAGCCGGAAATACCAAAAAAAATGAAAGTCTGGAGAGTTCAAAATTCCGGTAAAACGTACGGCAGCGTCGTCGCCAGAAAATATGGTTTTACCGACTCGCCCGACGCCGAAATTATCGCGGCAGGTTATAACAGCGGAAAGGAATACGGCGCGGTAGGGATCGGACGGCACGGAAACTTTCTCCAGTGGGGCTATTCTCAACCGCCTTCAAAAATGACCGAAGCGGGCAAAAACCTATATCTCAATTGCATATGCTACATCAAAAAATTCGACGGGAAACTTCCGCTCGTTCGAAGGAAATCAAGTCACCGGGACAATGCTCTCAGGCTGGCTTCTCTGATTAAACAAATAAAAAACAAGAGCTTCTTTTCAGCAACCTTTTCCCCTGACCTCCAGAAAAAATATAAAAACGATCCCGACGGACTCGTCCGGTACTACATGGACAGCTACGATTTTATCTACAAAGACAAGACCTTTCTTGTCGATACGGAACTAAAAGATCTCGGCATAGACTCAAACCGCAAAATCGAATCCTTACAAAAACTTATTACCTTGCTCGGCAAAAAAGACAAAGCCGAAACCGCCCAAAAACTGCTCAACCGTTACACGCGACAATCCTTCACCGACCAAAACCAGTGGCAAAAGTGGTTCGACAGTAATAAGGGCAGGATATTTTTCAGCGATGTCGGCGGGTACAAATTTTTCGTAATACCCAAAGGATACATGGATAAACAGGCGACACAACCCTAATGAAGGAATCCGGACACCGGCTAAAATCAGTAAAATCGTGTTGTATATTAGTACGAAGGTTCAGCAACACAAATTATCAGCCGCGAATCTTAACGTCGATATATTGCACGCCCCACTGAAGTGCTTCTTCGTGCGTATTAAAAAACACGTCAAGCCGATCCCCCTTAATAGCTCCGCCCCTGTCAAGCACCTTGACAATCTCGCCGTTGTTGTAACCGGTGATAACCATCTCGGTCCCGAACGCATACCTTCTGTCGGCAGCGGCAAACCTGTCACCCTGAAATATCTTATGCCCCGTAGCCGTTACGCCGTCGGACCATTCGCCGCAGCATTTCGCACACGGACAATACGCGGTAACACGCATATGCACCGTGTGCCATCTCGGCTCACCGCCCGCATCTTCGGCAAAAACAGGTCCGGCAAAACTGCTCAAAAAACAAAAGGCAACCGTACCAAAAATAACACCGATACACGCCTTCGGGTTCACAAAAAACGAACACAAATTTTTAGATTGAACTCTTTCCATCAGTCACCACCTTCCAAAAACATCATATCAAAAAAAACAATCGCAATGATTCAGAAAAGCTTGCTGTAGTTACACAGCCCCCACACGAATATGATTATACCACAAATACCCTCAAAACTCAAGTCAGCAGCGGCAATACGCGTAAATGAGTTTTTTTACGATGCTTCAAAAGAAGCAGGGAAGTTTTTATAGGACTTGCCGCAAAAAAGAAAACCACAGCGGACATGATCGTCTGCCGTGGTTTTCATACGTGCTCTATTTTAAGATTTACTATTCGACTACTACAACCTGCGAAACACCCGGCATCAAAAGTTCATAAAGCAATTCGATGTCATCGTTAGCAAGCCGAATACAGCCGCGCGAACTCGCTGTCCCTAGTCCCTCCGGATCCTTCGTACCGTGAAGAGCAAAACCATCCCTTCCCTGGGCCAAACCGTCCACACCTTCCAGCCCGATCCACCTCGTCCCAAGCGGATAATCGGCATCGCTCGAATGATACACCCTCCCGCTTTCAGAATCGGTCCACGTCGGCGAGATCATTTTCCCGTCCGACCGGACACGCCAAGTACCCGTAGGCGTTTCCATCCCGCCTTTGCCGACACCTACCTCAAAACTCCGCACAAAAGTATCCTGCAGATAAAGATCCATCCTAAACCGCAAACGTGATATTCTGCAATGGAACGGTCCGGCGATAACTTTAATAGCCCTGCCGGCCCGAAGGCTCCTGGCATCGCTGATATTATTGATCCGCATCAAAATCTCATAAGGCACCTTGAACTTTTTGCTGATAACACTTAACAGATCACCCGGCTGAACCTCATACTTGCTGCAAAATCTATCTCCTTCAAAAACGATATTGTTAAAAAGCCACTTATCGCTAAGCGTCGAGAGCTGCTCTTTAACAAGTGCTGCCTGCCCGGTATTCATAGACATCTCCAGCATCGAACCAAGCTTATCACGAGCGCCAATAATCTTAGGCGGTTTCGAATTGATACACGCCTTAACCTCACCAAGCATCTCGTTAAGATCACCCTTAATTTCCAAAGCCAGTTCCCCGTCACCCTCAACCTCGTCAATAATCTGCGCGCTTGCGTCTGCCGCAAACTCATCCGGCGAAAGATCGGCGATCTTTTCCGTAAGATTCGCCGCCGAAACCGCAAAATTATGATCGCGGGCATAACTAAAGATCGGCCCATGCTTAAACGTATAGCTTTTCACGCCGATAAAAACCAGGATCGCCAAAAATAAAATTGACACCTTCTGTTTTCGCTTTCGTCTTTGCCGCTGTCTGTATGAAAGGTATCGCTTCATATTGAAGTCTCCTTACTCATTAAACTCAAATCACCTTCTAATCATCCACCGAATCCATCGAATCTTTCCACACATCGATATTCGAAATATAGATCCCCGTCCCCTTAGCCACAGACTGCATAGGATCATCGACTCTTATAGTCTTTAGCCCCGTAGCATTTTCGATAATGGTATCCATATGACGCAATAGCGATCCGCCCCCGCAAATATGAATCCCATTGTCGATCAGGTCCGCAGCCAGTTCCGGTTTAGCTTTCTCAAGTGTCCGGATAACCGACTCAAGTATTTCCGAAATAGGTTCTTTAAGCGCCTCACGAATTTCTTCGCTTGTCAAAACGACCTTGCGAGGCATACCGGTAACCGTATCGCGTCCGGCAACATCCATAGTCAATTCCTGTTCAAGTGGTGACGCCGAACCGATTTCGATCTTAACTTTCTCAGCACGAATCTCACCGACAAGCAGATTATAAGTCCGCTTGATATGACTTATGATCGCCTTATCCATCGAATCCCCGCCGACCCGCACCGATTCGCACGATGCGATATCCGACAAACTCATTATCGCCACCTCAGTTGTCCCCCCGCCGATATCGATTATCATAGAAGCGGTAGGATCGCCAATCGGAAGTCCCGAACCGATACCGGCGGCCATCGGCTCATCGACAAGATAAACCTTGCGGGCACCGGCACGCTCAGCGCTTTCGATAACTGCACGACGCTCAACCTGCGTTATACCGCTCGGCACCGCGATAACAACACGCGGCTTCGTTAGACCGGACTTCGTCATGCTCTGTGCCTTCTTGATAAAATAACTCAGCATAACTTCCGTCGCCTGAAAATTACTGATCACGCCATTTTCCATCGGACGTATCGCGCTTATAGATGCCGGAGTCTTACCAAGCATCTCATGCGCAATCATCCCGACAGCCTGACCGTTATCGAGAACAACATTGGTCTTCTTGCAAACCGCCACCACCGATGGTTCGTTAAGGACGATGCCCTTATTACGCACACTTATCACTGTAGTGCAAGTGCCGAGGTCGACACCGATATCCGTTCCAAGGAATCCGCCGAAGCACCCCGAAACCATCCCGATAAGCCGCTTTATTTTCTTAACCATTTTCCAGTTCCTTCCAGTCATTTGGGCTAACACCGCATTAGTTTACAAAACCAACCCTATAAGGGTGGGTCGTACGGGATGTATCGGTTATAAGGATTGCCCTTTAAACGCAAAACAGACCAACGCTGATATTTCTTTGTTAAAGGGGTATTTTGGCGTACTTTTTTTTTACCATAGTCCGATAAGTAAGATTTGCTCTTCAAATTCCCCGGATACCAGGCCGGTTTTTATCGCCAGTTATCGGGATAAAAAATGCGTGCAGGCGTAATATCAAATTTTCTGGATATCACATCTGCCAGCGTTTCGGCACGTTTTACCTGAATATCCGTTGGATAAAGCGAATTGCCTTCGGTAACGATACAAATCCGGATCGTCTCCTCGTCGCAGTCAATATCGTTTTCCGCGCAGGACACTTGCTTTTGCCAGTTCACTGTAGCCTGAATTTGACCGTTACCCCCAATAAAACCGTTCCAAACGACGAAATGGCAATTCCTGTAATCGTAATCGCGATTATTACTTTCCGCCAAAGACTGCCCCCTGCCGTTACCGCCGTAATAATAGATCTCGATCCCGCTCCAATCGCTTAACGGCTCACTGACATTGCAACTGAAAAACTTCTCAACAGAGCCAAGCCGCTGATAATCAGACAAACTAAACGCATGCGCCTTAACAGGAGCATGATCAAGCGACTTCAAAACAAACAGACCGATAACAATAGAAGCCAGCGCCGCAAGAAAAACATTTGTATTTCGCCTCTGAGGCATCGTAATTAAAATCCAATAACGCTGAAAGAAAAAAAACCGATAGCAACATAACAACCGGCTATTATTTTCTCGACATCCTAAGGGCCAAACTTAACCACAGAGCCTTATAACGTAAGGTGGGCCGTGCTTACGCGGAAACCCATAATACGGAAATAATCTTGCCAAAAACCATCAATAACTGTACATTGGACATGCTTAAAGGAGATCGACCAGTTACAGAAAGGGTTGCGATGGATAAAACAGCTTTAACGAAAGAAAAAGCAATTTGGATTGCGATTCGTATTTTGGGCGTCACATTTGCCCTCAAAGTATTCATATCTGTATTTCGACTCGCCAGCAGCCTGATAACAACCGTGTTTATCGGTGCTCCCCCATACTTACCATCTACTCTGATTATCCAATTAATGCTTTTTCAAACCATCTTAACAGACTGCGTCATTATATTTATTACGATATACTTATTATTTTTCGCAAAACGTGTGTACGGCCTTATCGATAAAAGTACACCCGCACAGGACGAAAATACATGCCAATCCACGCTTATCGCAACTATTACCGTAAGAACATTTGGTGTCTGGTTTATTATCAGAGGTATTATAAAACTTTTCGATTATACCCTGATGGTAATTGACTATAAAATAATGGACAACCGGATTTCAAAAGGCATAGAAGACGGTTCGGTCTCCAGCAATGAAGCTATCGAGAAAATTTTAAATTTCGGAATACCTAAGGTCACTATAACCCTGATAGTTACCGTCCTTGGATGTGCCATAGCAGCATTTTATTTTCTAAAATACGGCAAACTAATAATCCGTCTCCTAACCCGCAAGGTTTAGTATTTTGGTAATTTGAATTTAGAATTTGTTTCGGATTTGTTTACAAAAGATGCCCGCGAAGCTCCCGCCTGATATCCTTTATATCTCCCATGATCTTCTCAACCTTCCGCCAAAAGCGTTTGCCGTGATTTTTGTGTATGGTGTGCACAAGCTCATGCATGATTACATAGTCCCTCGCCCTCTCGGACAAATGCATCAACCCGGCGTTTAGACTGATATTATCTTTCGCCGAACAACTGCCCCACCTGGTCTTTTGCCGGCGAACCGTAACCCTGCCATACTTAAACCCGTGCAGCCTTGCTAATTCACCAACCCGCCCAACAAGAAACTCCTTCGCCGCTGTGATATCGAGCTCGCCAAATTCCTCGATCGCCGCCGTACGCTTTTTCTCATACGTTTCCATCTGGGCAACGCTTTTTTTCGCCCACGCAACATGCAGATCAAAAAACCTTCGCGCCGCCTTAAAAGAAACCCGCTTGGGCACAGCAACCCTAACCCCCCTGCCGGGCCGAACATTAACACTCAAACGTTTCGCCCGCAAACTTCGCTCAAACAAAACATCGCCAACCCCAGCAAAACTAACAAAAACCCGATCCGCCAAAACAAAACTCCAAACAAACCTTTACAATACTAAACCCGATACTACAAAAACCCAAATCTAACGCAAAAAACAATTTTTCCTTTTTTTCTGTAACTTTCTGAGTAAACTTGAGTCTATATATATAAACCTTATTCATAAAAGAAAGGCTCTCACATGCTTGCTCACATCAATCCAGGTTCACCACATGCGGTCGGCTGGGGTTCCCTGGCACTGATAAATGCCGGTCTCGCCCAAACAAAAAACCGAAGCCGCCTGAACTGGTTCCTTGTCTCATTATTACTCGGCCCTATTGCTACATTTATTCTGGTAGTCGCCATGGAGCCATTGCCACCAAAATAAATCTCAAGGAGCAAGTGGCCGAAGATAATAAACCCACAGTGCTGCTATCTCACGTAGAACATATTTTGGCATCGCTATAAGTATCCTGGTTTCCTTTGCCGGCACCGTGAATATTTCGCACTGCTGTCTCTGATATGTCATCTTGATCCGAGGTAGATGGTAAAAGTGGCTCACGGCCAATACCCTTCTACAGGACAGTTCATCGAATAATCTGTGCGTATTTTCAACCGTCATTTGAGAATTCAGCCCTTCCTTGTCAAGGATAATCGCATCTTCAGGTATCCCCATCTCCAAAGCCGCCCGTTTCATCGCCTCGGTCTCATGCACATCGCTGTCACCGGGTCCTCCCGAAAATATTATCTTATCAGCAAGCCCGTCAAGATAAAACTCACAACCCGTCCTGGTCCTGTCTGCCAAAGCCTGAGACATCGTCCCGTCAGCATAAGCTCGAGCGCCGAACACTACAACAGCATCAGCCTCTCTTCGGTAATCCGTTTTGCCAAAACAGAACATCTGCCCAAGCGGAAAACTCAACATACACAAACCAAGCGTAAAAAGAAAAACCAGCCTCCCCTTAAATCGACCCCGCTCAGACTTTACTTTACCAGGCGTACAGAGAACAACAACTATCGCCAAAGCAACCAGCAAAGAAAAAGGAAGCCAGCATCCGGAAGCTATCAAGTTTTTTCGTAGCAGACTAAAAAATGAAAAACAGTTGTAAACACAAACAGCAAGAAGAAACAAAAGCAGCCCATCCATAACACCCCGTAAATGTTTGGGCATACACGGTTTGATGGAAAAGGATATCATCAAAAGCGAAACCATAACAAGCAGTACCCATCCCACTGCACTGCTGATAGAACCAAAATCGATCCACCAACTATTCGCATCAAAGCCCTCAACCAGAATCTCGCCAAGAATATTAAGAAGCGAAAATCCCCCAAGAAACAAAGCAACACCCCGGCCAAAATAAAATCGAAAACAAACCATAAATAATTCAAAAAAATAATGATTTGAACAAAATGTAACTCTTCCACCTGGCTATTGGCTGTTCCGTGTTGAGTGTTGGCTATTCAAAAATCTACTCTCTACTTTCGACTATCTACTCTCCGTCGCCAAGCGACTCCCCTTCACTCTCCGGGCAATCCGTCTCCTCTTCAGCTTTACTTACCGGCATTTCTTCCGCTTCTTTTTTCTCCTGCTCTGCTGCCAAAAGTTCCGTCACCGTCGGCTTATCCAGCGTCCCGCCTTCCATGATTATCTTTACATCCTCAACATCAAGCGTCTCATACTTCAGCAATGCCTTCGCAAGCTTATCCAGCTTATCCTTGTTCTCTTCGATAAGTTTACGTGCCAGCGAGTAAGCCTTATCGATCATTTTCTTAACTTCCTCGTCGATGATCTGCGACGTCTTCTCCGAGTAATCAGGCCGCGTCCCCGGGAAATACATCTCTGCTCCCGGCTCTCTGCCATAGTTGATTGGACCAAGCTCTTTACCCATCCCCCAGCTTAGAACCATCTCCTTGGCCATGCTCGTTGCCTGCATAATATCAGAAGCTGCACCGCTGGTTATGTCGTCGAAGAACATCTCTTCTGCGATCCGACCGCCAAAGCAAACCTCCATCTGTGCCATGCAGTACTTTTTCGAATAATACATCCTGTCCTTTTCAGGCAGCGCAAACGTCGCACCGCCGAAAGGACCCCTTGGTATGATACTAACCTTGTGCAAAGGGTCGGCTTCTTTGAGCATGTACTGAACCAATGCGTGACCGGACTCGTGATAAGCCGTCATCTCCCTGTCATGGTCGTCGACTACGCGGCTCTTCTTGGCACGGCCCCAACGCACCTTATCGCGAGCTTCCTCAAGATCGATCATCTCGACATGATCTTTTTCCAGCATACTCGCACTGATCGCCGCCTCGTTGATAAGAGCCTCAAGCTCGGCCCCGCTAAACATTGGTGTCTGCTTGGCAAGCCGCTCAAAATCCACATCATCGCTGATCTTAACCTTTCTCGCATGGATCTTCAGTATTTTCATCCTGCCCTTAAGATCAGGCAACGGCACCACAACCTGCCTGTCAAAACGACCAGGCCGCGTTAGCGCGTGATCAAGAATATCAGCACGGTTGGTCGCTGCGATTACGATCACCTGATCGTTCGTGTCAAAACCGTCCATCTCGACTAGTATCGCGTTAAGCGTCTGCTCACGCTCGTCATGACCGCCGCCGGCAAAACCCGCCCCGCGTTTACGCCCGATCGCGTCGATCTCGTCAAGGAATATGATACACGGCGAATTCTCCTTTGCCTGCTTGAACAGATCGCGAACACGGCTTGCACCGACGCCGACAAACATCTCGACAAAATCACTGCCTGATATGGTAAAGAATGGAACGTCCGATTCGCCCGCTATCGCCTTGGCAAGCAATGTCTTACCACAGCCGGGAGGCCCTATCAGCAAAACCCCGCGAGGTAATCGCCCGCCTATCTTCTGGAACTTCTTCGGATTCTTCAAAAACTCGATCGTCTCGGCGACCTCTTCCTTAGCCTCCTCGATACCGGCAACATCGTCGAATGTCACCTGCTGACCCTTACCCTGAACGCGGTGTTTGCTCCTGCCGAAATTCATCAGCATACCGCCACCGCCACCACGCATGTTGCGCATAAATATAAAATAGATTATCCCGACAAGGAAGATGATCGGAAGAAGCTGCCAAAGGATCGGACCAAGCACATCCACATCAGCACCGCTTACATCCACACCACCGTCTTTAAGCATATTGTCAAAGTCAGCTTCCTCCATCGCCGGAACATTGTTCACCTGAAAGGCTTCTTTGGCATCGGCGATTGCTTCAAGACCCTTTTCGTTGAATTTGCCGGTCATCTTCGCACGGCCTTTTTCCACGCTCTTGACATAACCGTTTTCAAAGTGCCCAATAAACTTCGAATAGCTTATCTTCTCAACCTGCTGCATCCTGCCGTACATCATCAGCAGACTAAGCACCAAAAATCCGATTATAAGCCAACCCATAGGACCTTTGCCTTTAGGTAATGGTTTCTTAGGACCAAGACCTTTGGGCTCATCAGGTTTCTGGCCGCCTGTTTGATTATCATTCATAGTAAACTCTTATATAAAAGTTAAAGTTAAAAATCAATCATACCGGCTATAAGTTTAGCCGACGGTATCTTTGCCGTAACTGCTAACCTTACTGCCAATGAAATCTCAGGACGGCAAATAATATTATCCCCAAAAAAACACCCCCCCAACCTAACAACTAAAAAAGCTTCGCCGAGGGCGAAACCATAATTTTGATATCTAATTATTAACGTTTGATTTTTCTTCCGGCTCCCATTTCGTTTGCATTCGTTCTACGACACGCACGGCGGCACGGTTTATGGCTACTCGCGCAGCATAATCAAAGTCCTGTCCCACAAAAGATGAAAAAGTTGCCGATGCTTCGACATTTTCATTATCGACAAACAACTGACCCGTCTTCAGGTCTTTCCAACTGAAATTAATCATCACGCGCGCATCGCGTTCGAATGCACTGCCGCTTTCTCTTTCGTAACTTAGTGTGCCCTGCCCGATAGCCGTGATCTGACCGCTTATAACACTGTCAGCAAGGTTTCTGTCGGAAACAATCTTATAGGGAGTTTCGGATTCGATACGTTTGGCAATCGCATCGGTAAGGTTATACTCATGGCCCCTGCGGAAACTGCGGCTGTCGAACATCTCGACATAAACAGTCGAGACAGTTTTCGGATACATCCAGCTGTGTGAATAACCACACCCGCTTATTAGCAGCGTTATGGCCGATATCAGGCATAAAATCGGTTTTCTGAGAAAGACACTCATAATAATTCGCTCATAAATAATAAATAGCTCACCTTTGAAACCTTAGAGCATACTATCAGATGTTGCCGGATATTTCCACATAACTTTGGCATCTGCCAAAATTGCTATTTCAACATTGTTTTGAGAGTTTTTAAACCGAACCAGTTATCGAGAAATACATTTGCTGTATCGAATGCTTTTCGCGGTAGTCTTTTTTTGGTTAGTTCATCAGTTTTCCCTGTTTTTATGACGTTAAGCCGCGTTTTTGCAGATTCGGCAGCTTTACTGGTAGGCCATTTTTCAATTATGTGATCGTAATAAAGTTTTGCGCCGTGGATATTTTCAGCGTTTTCATAATGGAAACCAATGGTGTATTGCTTTTCGGCAAGCTTTTCGTTGATCGTTGATATCGTTGTATCGACGTTTTTTTCAATTGATGACTGGGAGTATTGACGTTGGTAGTCGCTGTAGTAACTCCTTGCAGTTACTAGAGTTGTGGAATCGTACCTGCTGCCTTTGTATGCGGAATTTTGTGAGTTTGCCATCTGGTAGAGGGCATTTTCGCCGATTTTTCCAGCCGGCCAGAGGTCTTTTACTTCCAGCCATGCTTCTGCTGCGTTTAGGAATTTTTCGAGTTTTTGGTAACTTTCAGCAAGGGTTACGAGGGCCCGCTGTGAACGGGGG
>VRUF01000004.1:33006-38129 GCA_019456245.1 Planctomycetota bacterium
TAATTTTAATACCTTTAGGACGCGGCGTTTTTCTCCTTCGAGGAATGCTTTGGCGATTTCGAATTGTCTGTTTAGTGCTGCAGGTCGAAATGCGCTTTCCGGCCAGTTGTCGAGGAAAAAGTCGTATTTCCTAATTGCTTTGGTCCATTTTCTTTTTGCGTAGAAAAGCTCGCCTTCGATGAATGCGTCGAATGCGTCAAGCTCGTAAGTGCTTAAGCCAGAATAGTTTACGCGGAAATCGGTGGCCGCTTTTTTGGCTGCTTTTGGCTGACCGGTTTCTATTAATTGCTTTATTTTTGAGATTTGACGCATTGAGGCGCCCTCGGGGGTGTCTGGGATCTTTTGCCATTTTCCGGATTTGTTCAGGTGGTATGTCTCCGGTTCGGCGCAGATGGCGCTGGCAGTGAAGAGCAATGTTGCTGTAAGAACAGCTACTATAATGGTTTGTGAATGTTTGTGATGCATAATGAACCTCTCAATTAACGGTATTATTTTGGCAATTATACTCTATCGGTTTTCGGTTGCAAACTTTTTAAAAGATGCCCGGCAAGGATGGAACAGTTTAAGAAACGCCCCTTGGGAGCGAAAAAGACCGTCTCGAAGAGCCGAGCGTTGTAAGTTGTTGTTATTGCGTACGTTATGACGTAATCCCTACTAAAGTGCAGCGTTATGCATGAGAATGTACAACGGTATTTTTTCGGCATTTTTATGCATTTTTATGCAAAACTGTTTTTTTTTGCAGTGAAACGACGTGTTTTTTTGCAAAAGAATCGTAGGTTTTTTTTGTCGTGATTGGTAATTTGAGGGTCGGCAGTCGGGTGGATTTCGCCGGAGGCGTGCCGATAAAAAAGAAATTATCGCTTGACAGTAGTTCTATGTCGTACTATATTATATAAAACTACTTCGAATTGGAGATGCAAATGAACATAAGAAGAATGTTAAATTTAAGAATTATCTTTTATGTATGTTATCTCGGAGACGTTTTGACGTAAGTTTGGTGCCGGGCTATTTAATAAAATAGAAGTCTAGAAGGAGAAAAATTATGGCAGAGATGGATAATCACAAAATAGTGTGTTTATTTTTTATTATGGTAATGGTATTTTTTGCAGGATGCCAAATGCCATCTAAATCTTCGTTATTAAAAACAGAAAGCACAGTTAATAAAGAAAATACAAAAGTTTTAATTGAATTGGAAAGAGCGGCCATTGACCGTTGGAACAATGGTGACCCGACCGGGTATCTTGAATTGTATTCTGATGATTTTACCTATTTTGATGAGTCAAGTAAAGCAAGAGTGGACGGACTGGATGCTATAAAAAAAATGTATGCTCCTTTAACTGGTAAGATATACAGCGGGCGATACGAGATGATCAATCCTAAGGTTCAATGGTTCGGACAAACGGGCATTTTAAGTTATAACCTGATTACCTATTCGAAAGAGGAAAAAGTTACTTCCCGGTGGAACAGTACAGCAGTATATTCAAAATATAATGATAAGTGGAAGATTGTTCATTCGCATTGGTCTTTTACTAAACACTAAACCAATTATTCAGGTAAGGAAGAAAGCAATGGAAGAAAAAGAAGCGAAACGAGTGAGTTTGGAATTGATGGCGGCAGTGCCGGATGTTTTTCTTGGTACTGTTGACAGCGGTGGTTTTCCGCAGGTTCGTGTGATGGGAAATTTGCGAAATAAGGAACAATGTCGAATTGCAGAAGAGTTGTTTGCCGGACATGATGAGGATTTTCTGATCTATATGCTCACCGGCAATTCATCTGATAAGATGCAGCAAATTCGTGCTAATTCGAAGGTGTCCGTTTATTTCAGCAATTTTGCGGGGTTTCATACGTTACTGCTCGCAGGTAACGCCGAAGAAATAGATGACCCGGATCTTAAGAAACGAATCTGGCAGGATGAATGGAAGATTCATTGGTCCGGCGGTCCTGAAGATCCCGAATTTTTGGTACTGAAGTTATTGCCGGAGAGGGCAAAGGGTTGGTACAAGGAGGGGCCTTTCGAGTTTAAGCTGAAATGAAGAACATGAAATCACAAAGTCAGGGCGGATTTTTGATGGCTAAGATTCGCCAGGTGGGCGGCAGGATATCTGAGCGGATGCTGAAAGATTTTGGTATTGAAATAAACTCCGCCCAGGGCAGGATCATGTTTGCACTGTGGAAACAAGACGGGATCGCTATCAATGAATTAGCTCAAAAAACGCAGTTGAAAAAATCGACCCTGACGAGTATGCTCGACCGGCTTGAAAAGATGGGATATGTCAGACGCCAACGCTGCACAAAAGACAGGCGTAAAATCCTCATCAAACGCACAAACAAAGATAAAAACCTTGAAAGCCAATATGTCGAGTTGTCACAGGAAATAACCAAATTATACTACAAAGGTTTCTCAAAAACCGAAATAGACCATTTTGAAAGCAACCTGGCCAGAATACTCAACAACCTGACAGATTTTGAGGCGGAGCACAAGTAGGAAGTGTTCTGGAGGGTTTTTTTATTGACTATTTTCTATTGTCGATTTACTATTGGGTTTTGAAGCGTAGAGGTACATTGTTAATTGTTATGTTTGGGCCGGCGCCTTCGCGGGAATGACATTGCTTTTGTTTGGATTACAAAGGGGTATTTTTATGGAACATGTATTTGAGCTTAGTCTTGTATTTATTATTTTGTCCGCGGTTGTCGGGCTTATTGTTAAGCGGCTCCATCGGGATAAATGCCTGAAGGATTTTGCCGGGTATATGGTTACTGTCGAAGAAGTCGGCGGCAAGCGCATCTGGGGTAAGCTTCGGGTTGAAAATACCGGGCTGGAACTGGTCTATACCGATAAGCACAAGGACTCCGATGGCCATGTTGAGGGCAGCTATATCATTTACGAGGCTGAGTATTCCAAAATGCAGGCTCTGTGGCGGTTCCATGACGAGCTTAGCGAAAAAGGAAAATTAAAACGGGCGGCTGTGCTGGAAAAGACCTATCATCCCGAAGGATGGCGGATTATGCTTCGAAAGACCGGCAATATTTTTAAGACTTTGCGCGATGCCGTCGTTGAGATCGTTAACCTGTTTATCAACCGAGCGAAAAAGACAGGAACCGCCGGCGGGGTTATCAGCTCGCAGGAAAAGCATGTCGCCAAAATGAAGAGCGAGATGATCGGGGCAGCTGGCACCAGTTATGAGCCGCTTTTGGAAAGATATATAGGGCATAAGGTCGTGCTCGAGATCGCCGAAGGTGATACATTCGTTGAATACTGCGGAGTGCTGAAAGATTACACCGCCGAGTTCATCGAGATAATGGATGTGTCCTTAAAACCTGCGCAAGGCGCAAGACAGGATGAAAAAGTGGAACCTGAAACACGTAAAGCCGATGCGGTTGTTTTGCGGAAGGTTGGGATCGTTCGGCATCTTGGCGAATAACTCTGTTGGCGCATTCTCAATGGTTGATTCAATACACCCTTAAGGGTAGTGAATTCACGCGAATAAAACCCTAAGTTATGGCTGTAGTGTTACTTAGCCACGGGAAAACGGGAAATTTTAATCGTGATCAGTATATATTTCTAAACGGAGCTGTCAGCGTCTGGGTTATTTTGAGATATATGTTTCGTCCTTTTGGCAAGCCGAGATATTTCATTTCTTCAAAGTCGGGGATCCGGTAGGTTGTAAATAGTTTGTCCCAGAAGATGAAGATAGTCGCGAAGTTGTTGTTTCCTGTCCTCTGGTTTACCGTATGGTGAGCAGTGTGGTAACGCGGGGTTACGAATACTTTTCTTAAACCGTTTTCTATCGGGTCGGGGAAATCTATGTTTGTATGATGGAACTGCGCCGCCAGCGTTACTGACGCTTCGAAGATGACGTATGCCCATAGCGTCGGGGACCACAGCACGATCCATACCGCCTTAAAGAGGAACGAGAATGCGAGTTCGCCGGGGTGGAAACGCAGAGAGGTTGTAGTGTCGACGTGTGTATCGACGTGGTGGACTTTGTGGAATTGCCATAGAATTGGTATGCGATGGTTAAAGCGGTGCCACCAGTAATCGAACATATCGAACAGGATTACCGTTGCGATGATGTTTACAGCCGGAGAGAGTTTTAGTATATGAGAAAGGCCGATTTGGTGTGTGTTCATGTAGTTTAGCAACGCGACGAGGGGGATATAGGCCGGCACGCGCAGGACTAAAGTGTTAAAGGTCGAAAGGCAGGCGTGAAAGATGATGCGTTTTGAGCGGAGAGTTTTCCACGCCCGTGCCGGCCAGACCGTTTCTGCAGTGAGCAGGCCGATTATGCCGGTCAGGAATGTTGTCAGGCGGAAAGTCGTCATATCTATTGGCATTTGGCCCCCGGTTAAATAGCTTGCTTTGGGTTATTTCGTCTTTTGGGGCGTAAATGCTTAGAAGTAGTTTGAAAAACTTATTTTTTTGGGTTTTCGGCTACCTCTTTTGTTGGGGTTCTAAGGGCTTTTAGGGGGCGGTATCTTTTTGCGTTTGGAATCCATTTTTTCCATATTCTTTCGAAGTAGTCAAAACCTTTTGGAAAGTTTCTGTCTATCGTTGCGATAGAGTTTGCGCGGTAGCCGTGGAGTTTGAGTTCCCAGAGCAGATTCTTTATAACTTTTTCGGTTTTGGACGAGGACATCAGGAAGTATACGATCGAGTAGCCGATTGTGTATGCCGCGTTTGAGTCTTTATCGCGGAGTTCGATCCATTCTTCCTGAGTAAGCGCCAGGTAATCGGTCAGCGAAATGGGAACGCCGGTTTTTAGCCAGCGTTTAGTCCACAGGTGACGGTTTTGGTCGAGGTTGATGCGTTTTTTATGACCGATGACGTTGAGGTTTTCAAAATAGACCGAGAGCCCTTCGTTGATCCAAAACGGTGCCCATGGGATCTGCCGGGCGAGGATCATGTGGTTTGCTTCGTGGAAGAGGACCGTCAGCATTCGTTCGATATCTTTGCCTTTGTACACGACGGTTTCCTGCTCGTACGGCGAGAAGTAGCCCGATTGGGAAATAACCTTGCCGACGTATGCTTTCTGGTAGGCGAGAAACATCGCGTGATCGTCGAAGATGACGATCCGGACTTTGAAATTTTCCGGGTATTCAAAGCCGAACGTGTCCGTATATGT
>VRUF01000054.1:0-6603 GCA_019456245.1 Planctomycetota bacterium
GCGGTTTAGTTTTTCGCGGAGGGTTTCGTCGGGTCCGGAGTTTGCGTAGGATAGCAGGCAGTCATAGAAGGATGGGGTTGTGTCCGGGTTTGCGGTTTCGGTGTGGTTTCGGATTTGGGCCAGTTCGGTGTCGGTGGTGTTGAAGATGGGGCTGCGGAGGACGGAGGCTAGCTCGATGTCTCTTTGTGGGTTGTCGAGAATTTTCAGTGTTGAGATGATGTCGATGATCTCGGTTGCCTCGAAATAGCCGGCATTGTTTTTGCTTTGGACGGGGATTGCGGCGAGGCGAAGGATGTCGATGTAGTCTGCTATGGTTGCAGACGGTGCTCGCATTAGTATTACTATGTCGCGGTATTCTACGGGGCGGTAATTTTTGGTTTGCTTGTCATAGACATTGAATTTCCCGATGATCGATCGGATTTTTTCTCCGATCAGCACAGCTTGCCGTTGGCGCAGGGTTACTTCGTTATCCGGTTCGGTGTCTGCCTCTTCGTCGATGAGGTTTAATTCTACGAAGGGAGTTTTCATTTTGGGATTGTCATATTCGAAGCCTGATCTTAAAATCGCTTTTTCGTCATAGTCTATCGACGCGACCTCGGCGGTCATTATTCTTTCAAAGATCGTGTTTGCAAAGTCCAGAACCTCACTTCGCGAACGGAAGTTAGTTGCGAGGTCTACGCGGAGTGCGCTGGTTTTGCCGGCTTGGTTTAGGCGATTCAGGAAGATTTCCGGTTTGGCTTGCCTGAATGCGTAGATGCTTTGCTTTATGTCGCCTACCACGAAGACGTTGTTGGGGCGGGAGATTTTTTCGAGGATGCCCTGCTGTAGGTTGTTTGTGTCCTGATATTCGTCAACGAAGATGTATCTGAATTGCTTGCGAAGCAGTTCGGCGGTTTTTGGGGATGTTTCGAGAAGCTTGATCATGTTGTGTTCGAGGTCGGCGAAATCGAGGCAGTTTGTTTGCTGTTTTATTTTGGCATATTGCCGGTTGAAGCGGCGGACCAATTCGAGCATTGTTTTTGTTTGCAGATTTGCGAGCGGAGTTACTACCTGTTCATATTTTGGGTTTATGATGGCGAGGTCGGCTAGTTTTGAGATGATGTTTTTTACGTTTTTGGCAGGGGCCTTGATCATATCCGCGTCTTCTGCGCACAGGTCTTTTGGTTTGCGTTTGAAGTTTGTCGGTTTAAAGGCGGTTATTTTTTTGATGTATTCGTCTGTGCCGGAGTTGATAGAGTCTATTGCGTTTTGTATGGGGGACAGGTATTCGGAATTTAAGTGGTCGGTGAAGAAGTTGTCTTCGGTTAATAGTTCGTCCAGACGGATTGCGTATTTTAGCATCGATTCGCATTGGAGGAGTTTTTTGAGGATCATGTCCCGCTGTCTTTTGGCGAGGTTGGAGGTGTATACGTTTGTAATGTCTGTCAGGGTGGCTGCGAGGTTGAACCAGTTTTTTGGCGACAGGTGAGTCTGAAGGAATCCGCTTACGGCGAGGATGGATGTTAGGAAGCCTTTGTCGGGGGTTGTTACGCCTCGGTTTTCCAGGAGATTCATTATGGCAGGGCAAAGCTGGGGGTCGTTGAAGGCTTGTTCGATAACTTCGGAAAGGACTTCGGATCTTATTAGCTTTTGCTCATCGGGATCGATTATGCGGAAGGTGGGGTCGATGGTGAGGAGGTGGAAGTTTTCGGTGATGATCTTTTTGCAGAAGGCGTCGATGGTGCTTATGTGTGCGGCGTCTAGCATGAGGAGTTGGCGGCGGAGGTAGGGGCAAGATTTTTTTTCGATCTCATCGGCCAGTTGTGCGGCGATTCGCTGTTTCATTTCTTCTGCGCTGGCTTCGGTGAAGGTGAGAACGAGAATTTGCGAGACGTCCGTTGGATCCTGTTGATCGGCGAGGATGCGGACGCATCTTTGGGCAAGTACTGCAGTTTTGCCGGTACCTGCCGACGCGGTTACCAGGACGTCGGAATCGATCGTCTCGATGGCGAGCTTTTGGGCGGTTGTCCATTTTAGTTCGTTAGACGGCATCTGCTGCTCCAAGTTCGTCCAGTATCTGTTCTTTTTTTATTTTTGGTCGGTAGTTGCAAGCGTTTGTCAGCGGGTCGAATCTGCATAGGGGTTTGTATGGGCAGTAATCGCAGCTTTGCGTAGAGTTTGTTTTTGTGGGGTTTATGTCTATCTTTCCGGCGATGATGTCTTCGGCGAGTTGTTTAATTTTTGTTTTGGCGAATTCGAGGAGGTTTTCGAACTGGTCGGGTTTGAGGGAAGCGCTGTTGTTGAAGTTTCCGTATGGCTGGTCGTCTTTTATTGCGAAATTGTAGAACCCGTTCCATCCTTTTTCGGCATTGCTGTCGAGGTATTGGAAGAATGTTCCGTTTAGTATTCCTTTTGCTTTGCGCCGGAATTTTGTATTTGGATTTTCGAGGTTGGTTAGCGAGGCGGTTTGTGGTGGTGATTCTACTGGTAAGTAGAATGCGCCTGCTATTGCGTCGATTGGTTTGCCGTTATTGGTAAGGTTTTTTGCGGCTAACATGTATATTGGCATCTGCATGTCGAGGGCGTGGTATATGTTCGACCAGGAGAGAGATGTTTCTTTTCTTTTGTAGTCGAATATCAGGGCGACTTGTTTGCCTTTGATCTCGGCGATGTCGACGCGGTCTATTATTCCGTTCAGGTTCAGGGTTTGGTTGTTCGATAGCTGTAGGGTTAGCCGGGTAGAGTTTATTTCGCTCGCGCCGAAGGATATCTCGGAAGCCATTTGGCGGAAGGTGCCTGCCCTGGAGAGGGTTGCATAATCGTGTATGCAATCGCGGAGTACCTGGGAGGCGGAGTCTATTACGAATCTGTTTCGGACGGAATCTTTTATGAAATGGGCGAGTGCGTGGTCGGCTGTAAGAATTAACTCGATCTGTTTTTCGCAGGCCTCGCTCAGTTGTTTTTCGGAGGCGGTTGCGAAGTCGAGGTTTTGTTTTTTCAGGGCTTTTGCGAGTTTGTCGAGGACGGTGTGGTAGAAGTTGCCCAGATCGATCGGTTCGAATCCTGCGAGTTGGCGTTCCTTAAGTCTTAGTGTGTATTTTGCGAAGTGTTTGTATGGACACGCCGCGAAGTTTCTTAGTCTTGAGTTGGAGCATATTATGGATGTTGGAGGGGCGGGTAGTCTGTCGGTTTCGAGGGTTGCCTGGTTTTTGTAGGCTAGTGCGTTTTTTATGAATTGGCCTGTTTTGTTTAGCTCGGTATCGGCGAGTAGTTGTTCGGTTAGGTTTAAAAAGTCAGGGTTTGGGGTTGGGTTGTCCGGCGCGAGGTTTTCGCAGATGAGTTGGGCGAGCTGGTTTTTGGAGGTTATGTTTTCGAGATCGGTTTTTTGTGTTGCGTATTCAAGTTCGAGATCGGTGAAGAGTTTTTGGAGGTTGGCGATGAACGGTGAGGGCATTAATGATTTGCCCGTGTCGTCGGTTAAGGGGTAGCTGATGTTTAGCAGGTGGGTTGGTCTGGTGAAGGCGATGTATGCGAGGTATTGGCGGGCGGTTAGCTGCTGGGCGATCCTTTCGGAGAGGATGAAGTCGTGCTGCTGGGCGGCTGCGCGGTCGGAATCTGTGAGGATGGGGTCGAATTTTACGGATGATGGGAACTGTTTTTGTGTTGCGCCGATTAGAAGCACAGCTTTTAGCTCGGGATGACGGGATCGGTCTATTGAGCTTATCAGGACCTGGTCGAGTTTTTGCGGGATCAGTTTTAGTGTGATGGTCGCAAAGGCGTTCAGGAGGATGGCTGTGAGTTCTTGAGCTGTCATGCGGTCGCTGGCGAATATTTCGTTTAGTTCGTCGAATATCGTAACGAGTTTGTCGAAGAATTGTGCGTTCTGGTCGTTGGGATCATTATGTTCGGCGAGGTTTTTGGCGACCTTTAGTTCTTTAAGCAAATCGAAGATCGCGCGGGTGAAGTCTGCGGTTGTTATTGTTTCGTTGATTTTTAGAGCATTTTTTAGTTTTAGAAGCGGGGCGGTTGTTTTTTTTCTTAGTTCGTTTATTTTTTTTTCGTTGAAATGTGTGCGGCCGCCGGCGGCGAAATCCCAATCCTGTTTTTGGGTCCAGCTGCTTGTTTCAACTCCGAATGCGAGGCAGTAGTTTTCGAGGGAGTCTGTTTCGGGTCGGGTCAGGTTTGCCAGGTCGGTTTTGAGGTATGCGAAGATGTCGCTTGAGGGGAAGTTTGTTGTTGCTGTCGACAGGGCCGATGCGATTAGTTCGACTACTGGGTGCTGGAGCATTGGCTTGGGGCGGTCTATGAAGTATTCTATGCCGTAATCGGGGAAGGTCGCTTCTATGTAGTGCTGGTATGCGGTCATGTCCGAGACGATGACGGCGATGTCGCGGAATCGGAAGTTTTTATTGCGGACCAGGTCGGTGATCTGCCGGGCGGTGTTGGTTACTTCCGCGCGGGCGTTTGAGGCGGGGGTTATTTTTATCGCCGAATCGCTTTGTATCGCTTTATGTTGAGACGGTTGGAATATGTTTGCTTCGATGTGTGCCAGTGGCGGGCAGTTTGTAAAGCGAAGGGGTGCGTTTAGTATTTTCGGTTCGGCACAGGTGAGGTTTCGTTTTTTTATTATCTCGATGAGGTTTTCGTAAGTTCGTTCTGTCTGGTTGAAGATGCTTGTCGGTTCGAGTTCGGGTTTTTTCAGGTCTATCGCGGCCGGGTCGAGGCAGAGGGCGATGCTGAGGTATTCTGCGCTTTGCATCAGTTCGGCCAGGAGCAGAAGCTGCTGGATGGTGAAACTTGCGAAGCCATCGACCCATATTTGGGCGTTTTTCAGGAGGGGAGAGTCTGCGATCTTTGTTCTTGCCTCGGTTAGCAGAATGTCGGGGTTTGTAAAAGCCGGTTCGATGAAGTTTAAATACTCATGCATTATCGTCGCGATGTCGGCGAATTTTAGGGCGGCGAGGTGGGCGTTGCCGGCTTTTAGGTTTTCGGTCAGTTCTGCGATGTCGGAAAAGTCTTTGTCGGCTTCGTGGAGTTCGATGATGGTTTGGGTCAGTTGGGAGGCGAGGCCGGGCAGGTGGGCTGAGTTTTTGTAAATTATTAGCTTGTGGGCATTTTGGGCGAGAATTTTCTGGAGGATCATCTGCTGGCCGAGGCGTGAGATGTCGGCGGTTGAGGCGTTTTTGCCGAGGAGGAGGTATTTCAATCTGTCGAAGGAGAGTACAGAAAGCCGACTGAACCCGGCGATCTCTTGGTTAGCCAAAATAGCCCGTTCAGCCTGGTAGGTAGCCTGTTCCGGGACGAGGAGGACGAGAGGCTGGGCAGATGCGGTGTCTTTTAGGCAGTCGATTATCGATTGGATGCACAGGGAGGTCTTGCCGGTGCCGCTTCTGCCAAGAATAAACTGTACAGCCATCGAAAAATCCCTCTAAACGCATGTATTCAATACAAGGTTTTTACCACAGAAGGCAGGTTTTTTCAAATGTTTTGTGCCAGATGCCATAGGATTCGGAGTTATTATGATCATTTGTCTGTTTAGCGGTTTGAGATTATTGTTTTCAGTGATTTTTGAAGTTGAGGCTGGGATCGCTGTACCTGCTGTTTGAATTGACGCGAAAATATCATCCTGTACTTTCCTGTTAATCGCCATTTTTTAAGACTTGGGGGAAACGAGAATGCCAGAAGCAGTATAATAAAAATCGTAATCTCAACGCTCCATGTTTTGTCCATACCCATCCGAAGACACGCGAGGGGTACAGCTACAGAAGCAAATAATATGCACATAGGTGCGAGAAAGATTTTGTCATAACCGGGAATGATGAAACGGAAGGTGCGTATACGCCCCCAAATACTTATCGGGGAAAAATAACAAGGGGTTACATACGTTAACAGCCTGAAGAGCGAAATGAATATCGCAGCCATGATAAGTACTGCAATTTCATATGGTTCGTCGATGACCCATCGAATTACATGGAGCCACCATGTAATCATTAAACTACAGATTATCACTTCAAGTAAACTCAAGCTTGGAAGAAAATCTTTTGCGTTGAGAATTCTGTAAGGATAGCCTATTACTCGATTTTGGACAGCTTTCTTTCGCAGTTCTTTTATCGGGGCAGATTTCCAGAATGATGTGTTCCATGGGAAATTTTTGAGAATCACTCTAAGACCCGCATACAGCATTGCGTAAAAAAAGGCGATCACTAGCAAAGCTATCAGGGGGTTGCGAAAAGGGTAAACCGTAAAGGGCAATAAAATGATACATGCAATGACATAACAAAATGATTTGGACTCTTCGATTAATAGCGTGGCTATGGCGAGAAGGACTGTTTGAACTGACAGAAATACTATTGCAGGCCAAGCTGGGTTGAATATCCCATCGGAATATACCAAGGCGGTTAAAGAGGCAATTATAAACGCATCAACCCAGGTGAGTTTAATTGGGCCCTGAGGCAGCGGTTTATCATAAGTCCATGGCGAAAGAGCAAGCCATTGGCCGTAGCCGGATCTGTAAAGAGGACAGAAATTTATGATGCGAAAGGCAGCATATATCGCAGATGCCAAGAGCAAGATTAACATTCGGTAATTAATTACTACTACAGGTACCGGTTCATCGAAATAAGT
>VRUF01000054.1:6613-13508 GCA_019456245.1 Planctomycetota bacterium
TATGTTATAGCGTAATTTATTAGAAACAAAATTACCCAAAATTTTTGGGGCATGACTTGCTTGAATTGATTTATCATTTTGTTCTCCCACTTAGGTATTCCTCAATATCTTCGAGAACTTTGGGGTGTATCATTGTTTCGAGTACTTCTGTGAGTGTTCCTGTGCAGCCTGATTTTTTTCGCAGTCCCTCGGGGCTGTCGTATTCCAGTATTCTGCCTTTTGCTACTATGGCGATTTTGTGTGCGATAGGTTCTACCAGTTCGGGGACGGGGACCGCCATCATTACAGTGACGTCTTTTCTGTCTGCGAGCCTTTTCAGTACCCTGCTTAGAACTAGCAAGGCTGCTGAGTCGAGGCCGCCCGAGAAGGGTTCGTCAAGGATCATGATCGGTGCTTCGGTAATTATGGCAGAGCAAATTCCGATCTTTTTTTTCTGGCCTGTGGAATATGAACGTATTGGCGAGTCGGCTTGTTCTTTTAGGTCAAAGAGATTTAGAAGTTGGGCGGTGTGCTCCATGAGGCGCTTTTCGTTGACCTCATAAAGCCTGCCCATGGCGAGAAGGAATTCGCGGCCGGTGCTGATTAACGGCAGGTACGGGTCGGCTGAGAGATATACGACCTTTTTTCGAATCTCGGTTTCTTCTTCGATAGAATTGCGGCGTTTGAGGCCGTCGATCTCTACGTGGCCTTCTAAAGGGCATAGAATGCCGGCTACGAGGGCAAGGAGAGTGCTTTTGCCCATACCGTTTGGACCCATGACCGCTACCAGTTCGCCGGGTTCGACATGTAAAGAGACGTCATGCAAAATGGGCTTAACGCCATAATGATGCCAGACATTGACAACGTTTATCATTCTTATAGTCTCCTGAAAAAGTTATCTTCCTGACATATAGACATCTGTCAGGGTGGCGTTATTCAAAAATATTACCCAGGCCATGGAAAAACCCTCTGAAAGCCTGCTAAATGTTATCTCTTATATACTATTGCGTGCTTTCGTACATAAAACCACTCTGCGTTGGGTAAACAGTAACTTTGTTTTGATATACTTCGGGTGGTAATAGTTCCTGTCCTGGATTGGCCAGCTTTTCTTCGATTTTAGTGAAAGCATTTTCAGAATCGAGTAATTCACTGTTTAGAGACTTTTTCGAATCTTGAAGCTGCGAAACTTGTTGGGCAAGGTAATAAAAACGTTCAGCCTGCTCACGAAGATTTGCAGCGGTTTTTTTGCTGGCTTCAAGAACTTCCAACTCGGTTTTCTGGTCTTGCAATCTCTGCTCAAGTTTGAGCTCTGTATCCAGCCCTGTTTCTTTCGTTTCATCTTCCCATGCCGCATTAGCTACTTCTAACTCTGAAAGCACCGTAGTAAAGATAGTACTAAACTCGTCAACTATTTTGTACAAATTCAACAAAGTGGCTTTTATTTTTTTGTCAGAAAGGTCGTAGGCCGTCTTCTTAAGTTTATATAGCTTGCTCTGTGCAGCTTTTAGTTTTGTAACTGCTTGATTGCGAATAATTGCAGCCGTTTTATTTTTCGCCATAGCAGCTTCCAGCTTACCCATCAGCTCGGTCACTTCGTCCTTAGGCCCCAAATTGGCGTCCTGTGTCGTTTTTTTCTTTCTTTCTCTCTGTAAGGATTGATTTGTCGCCTCCTGTTTGGCTCGCATTTCGGCAAGGGTGATATTCAGATCGTCGATCCTTGTGTTCAATTTAGATATAGTGTTCTTTGCTTCACTAGCAGAGAGATAGTGAACGGTTTTTTTGAGTTCGTCAAGTTCGGTCTGCACAGTCCCTAGTTTTGCTTCTGTTTCAGCAATACTATTCTTGTTATCAACTATTTTTTTATTAAGTTCCTGCTGCTTGATTAGTAATGGCTCGAGGTTCCTGTTAGCTCTGCTGATCAAGAAATCAACGAAAGCTTCTGCTGTTTTTTTTGCATCGTCCTGGGTGGTTGCATAAAGACGAAAATGAGTATGGTTTCCCACCTCATCGCTAATCTTGCCGATTTGACAGATAACATTTCCTGTTGTCACCAGATCTCGCTGTTGCCGGGACATGGATTGTCCGGCTGAAGTTTCCAGAAGCTTTTTCATGACCCCAAAACTTGAGAAGTTGCTGATAGGGTGATATTGCTTGTCCGACTTGGATTTATATTGTTCCCTGGGTAAATTCCGTATGAAAAGCTCTGCTACATGTGACGGTTTGAGAGGACCTTTGCCAATTTTGTTGCCGCCAGTAAGCCAGAGTTGTTTTCTGCTGCTAATTTCAAATTCTAACTCCGATTTGGCTTTATGCAATTCGAGGCCAAAACATGTGACATTGGCACAGACTATAGCCACTATTATTGTCCGCAAACTTTTTCCTGAGATAGTCATTCTGACACTCTCCCGTATCTTTTACCCATTGGGTTCTCCAATTTGGTACAATGATAACTCAATCGAACACCTTCCATAAGCTTTAGGGCACCTCTAAAAAATCATTTTGGCGGACAAGCGTACCCAATGGGTATTTCTTGTAGGTACGTTATTAAAAAAATGTATAGCATTAAAAACATTGTTAACGATACTTGATTTAGCAGTGCGGCGAGCACTTTTTGATTCTGGACGGTGTCAGGAAAAAACCGCCTTAGCTTCGGCTAAGGCTGATTTCCCTTCCTTGCCAGAATACAAAAATATTCTACTTGCCACCTAAAAGCAATTATTAGAGCTACCCTTTATTCTAACAATTTTTACTTCTTTTGCACGACTTCATCTGGGAAATCCGGAATTATAGTATTGTACTATAGTTGGCGTGGATTTTCAAATGATTACTGATTTAATGGCGTAGAAGGGGCAGGAAGGGAATTGCGTTGATTTGTTTTATCATTTTGGTTGTTTATTGCCGATAATGTGATAGTGATGCTACTACAGTAAATAAGGAGTGCTATATGCCTTTTCTCGAATCTATTTTGGCTTTGTTTGCGATTGTTGATCCTGTTGGTAATATTCCGATGTTTCTGCATGCTTCCGAGCATGTTGAGGGCGGTCAGAGTCGTAAGGCTTTTAATATCGCAGTGTCGGTCAGTGTTGTCATACTGCTGGTGTTTTCTTTTGCCGGTAATGTAATACTTGCCCATGTATTTAAGATAAAGCTTGCCGATCTTCAGCTTGCCGGCGGGATCCTTCTGCTGATTATCGCGATCGATCATTTGATTTTCGGGACATTGCGGAAGTCGGTTACGCTTGGTAAGAGTTTTAGCCCGGCTGAGATCGGTTGTGTGCCGCTGGCATGCCCCTTATTGGCTGGCCCAGGTGCGATGGTAACGAGTATCACTACGCTTGATAAGTCCGGTCCGGCGGAGACTTTGGTCGCGATATTCGTGGTGTTTGGGGTGGTTTGGCTTATCATGCGTTTTGTGGAACCGCTGCATAAGATTCTGGGGGAGATAGTTTGCACGGTTTTTTCAAAGGTGATGTGCCTGTTTATCGCCGCGATCGGGGTTCATATGATAATGGCGGCGCTTAGCGGCTACTTTGCGGCGTGAATAAACCGGTGCTTTTAACCGTGTACTTCGGGGCAGGCCATTATGTATTCTCTTACGCGGTCCATGTCTGCCATTGCGACTGCTACTTTGTCGTCGGCTGCTCCGTAGTATAGGTAGAGCTGGTTTGTTTCTTTCATTATTACTCCGCCGGTTACGAATACGACGTCGCTGACGTCGCCGGTACGCTCGTATGGTTCTTTGGGGCCGAGAACCCATTCTTCGCATCTTCTTAATACGCGCCACGGTTCGTTCTTGTCCAGAAGTGCCATTCCCGTTCGGTATATCTGGCTCGATGTGGTTCTTCGGACGCCGTGATATATCATCAGCCATCCTTCGGGTATCTCTATCGGCTGACATGCCAGGCCGATCCTTGCACCGTCCCAGTAGGCCGTTCTTGTTTTAAGGAGTATTCTGTGGTCGCCCCAGTGTTTCAGGTCCGGGGAGAGGCTTATCCAGATGTGTGCTTCGCCTCGTACGATTGGTCTGTGTATCAGTGCGAATCGTCCGTTGAATCTTCTTGGGAAGAGGCATGCGTCTTTGTCCTCGGGCGGTAGGAGTCCGCCGAGGCGTGCGAATGCTTTGAAGTTTTTTGTGATAGCCAAAGAGACTACCGGTCCGCCTTCGCTAAATGAGGTGTAGGTGATGGCGTATTGCTTTTGTTCTTCGAGCCATACGATCCTTGGATCCTCGAGTCCCCATTTTTCTTCGTTGTTTGTGTGGTCAGCTTTCATGGTGGGTTGTTCGTCGATTACCCAGTTTGTCAGGCCGTCTTTGCTTCTTGCACATGTCAGATGGGAGAATCCGCGGAGTTCTTCGACGCGGTTTAAGAGAAGGACTTCGCCGTTTACGCGAACCGCGGCTGGGTTGAATACCGAGTTAATGGGGTATGGCCAGTTGTCGGTCGTCAGGATGGGGTTTCCTTCGTAACGCTGAAATAACGTTGCTGCGAGCTTTTCTCTTGCGAATGCGGACATTCAAATATCTCCGTTTTGAAAACTTTCACTGTTTTTGGGATCACCCATCTGCTTAATTCGGCATAAAGGGCGTTATTCTAAAGATTAATTTGCCAAATTATAGTGAGAGATTATGGGACTGTTTGATTTTTCATTGAAGTTGTGGTTTATGGAATACCGAAAATATAGAAGAACTTGTTTGTTATGGGGTTCGTAATCTTAAATGATCGTTATTTGGGGCTTACATATGAGAGCGTGGAAATATCTTTTGGCAGGCTTTGCTTGCGTTTTTTTGCTTTGCGGGGCTGTTTTTGGTGCTGATGTATGGGATTTTGAGGTAGTTTCCGAATCTTATACGCTTGGAGAGAGCTTTACGGTTTCTGTGGAAGTTCAGCATGATGAGGTGTCGGCAGGTGGTGAATCTGCGTTAGCATTGAATTTTGAGGCGTTTGGCAAATGGCATTTTTATTCTGACAACTCGCTTGTTCCTAACGGCAAACTGACTTTGGCCGCTGAGGGTGAGGGGCTCGTTTTTGGCGATCCGGTTTTTCCTGCTTCGCATTTGTTTGCCGATGAGATACTCGAAAAGAGCTACGAGGTGTATGAGGGTAAGTTTACGGTTTTTGTGCCTTTTACGGTAGATAGCGGCGGGGCTGATGGGAAAATACCGGTTACGGTGCAGATCGGTGGGGCGATTTGTGCTGAGATGTGTATCCGGTTGAAGGAAGAGGCGAAGGTTTCGACGGATGTTACGGTCAAGGCGTCGGCTTCGATGGCAGAGCCTGGTTTTACTGTGTCGGAGGTTATAGAGGAAGTCGAGAAAGAGCCGGTTTTGGCGGGCAGAGAGAGGGGATTTTTATCTGTACCGGCAGCGCTTGGGCTTGCGATTTTGGCCGGGCTTTTGCTTAATGTTATGCCCTGTGTGTGGCCGATTATTCCTATCGTTGTGACGCGATTGTGGAATATCGCCGGTGAGAGCAGGAAGAAATGTGCCGGTATGGGGGTTGCGTTCTGTGTTGGGATACTTTTGTTCTTTGCCGTGCTCGCCGGTGCTAATATTGTTCTTCGGATAGGGTACGGCGAGTTTTTCCAGTGGGGCGATCACCTTCGTAACCCTGCGATTGTGACGGCGATGTCGCTGCTTATGATGGTGCTTGGGCTGTTTATGTTTGGTGTTTTCAGTTTTACTCTTCCTTCTTCGGTTTCTAATAAGGCCGGTGGCGGCAGCGGTGTTGTTGGTATTGTCATTATGGGTTTTTTGCTTGCGCTTTTGAGTACTCCGTGTAGTTTTGCAATTCTTGGCGCGGTTTTTCTTTGGGCGCAGACGCAGGAGATTGTTCTTGCGACGCTGACGATAATGCTTATCGGTGTTGGGATGGCGATACCTTATTTGGTGCTTACTACTGTTGAGGGACTTTTGGGTAAACTGCCGCGGTCCGGCGCGTGGATGGAGCGGGTTAAGCAGGCGATGGGGTTTTTGCTTTTGCTGATCGGCGTTAAACTGTTTAGCGCGATACCTGCCGAGGCGAGGGTCGATACTCTTTATTATGCTGTGATACTTGCGTTTTGTGTCTGGATGTGGGGCGGATGGGTTACGTATTCGACATCGAGAGGACGCAAGTGGCTTATCCGTTTGATCGCGGTTGCGATAGCTGTTGGTTGCGGGTGGTTTTTCCTGGGCGCAAGTACAGAGAAGCCTATCGACTGGCAGGATTACGATCGTGTTAAGATATCCGCCGCGGTTGAAGAGGGCAGACCTGTTGTGATAAAGTTTACGGCGGATTGGTGTACGAACTGCAGTGTTGTCGAGAGGTTTGTTTATATGCGCGAAGATGTCGGTGAACTTTTTAAGCGAAAGGGGGTCGCAGCGTTTATCGGCGACACTACGACAGGAGATGAAGTTGCGACGAAGGATCTGGCGGCGAAGTATTTTGAGCTGGGGGGCGTGCCCGTTACCGTGATACTTTTGCCGGACGGAGAACAGGTGCATTTGCGGGGCATTATCGGCAAAGGCGATGTGGTTGAGGTTCTTGAAAAAATTGATGATGTGAAGGGAATTGATGGCGAAAAAGAAGATCAGGGTCGATAAGGAACAGGCTAAAAAGCGGGTTGATAAGATATTTCCACTGCTGAAGAAGGCTTATCCGGATGCGAAGATTGCACTGGTGCATAAAGGGCCGGTGCAGTTGCTTGTCGCTACGATAATGTCGGCGCAGTGTACGGATGTGCGGGTTAATATCGTTACGAAGGATCTGTTCAAAAAGTATAAGGATGTTCGTGCGTTTGCCGAATGCGATCTGGGCGAACTTGAAGAGGATATTCGTTCGACGGGATTTTACAGGAATAAGGCGAAGAATATCAAGGCGGCATGTGCGGCGATAGTAGAAGACTTTGGCGGCGAGGTTCCGAGGAGATCGGAAGA
>VRUF01000331.1 GCA_019456245.1 Planctomycetota bacterium
AAAATAAGATGCGTAGGTAAATTCAGTTTTTTACTGAATGTCCGGAACGGATCAAAAGCAGATACTGAATACAAAATCAAAAATTAGTATTTATAACCTGAATTCTTTAAGTCCATGGGGCAGGATTAGTAACTACTTCTATGTAACTATATATAAATAACGCGCCCGGAAGGATGAATCTGGACGCTGGTCCGAAGTAATAAGGTTCTAACTAAACCCCACATGCAAGCCTTTTCCCACCAGATACATCTGGATCTTCACCTCTACATGAATCATTTATAGAAGCAGAAAGTATGGTTCGCTTATTAAATTGATGTTCTTTTTCAGCATCCCAACTACCATATATACCTGTCACAGATGCTAGTAAACTGTTATTAAATAAATAAATAATTTCACTAATCAGGTAAGTACCATCAAGATCGCTTTCGCAACTGAAACTCAAATCCTGATCCACAAAACTTTTTCCTAAGCCCAAACCCAGACGAAATTTTTCAGGAATAAAATCATGGCAGCCACCGATTTCAGCCAATCCAATATCTGCATCAGTATCTCGTCCATAATGGGCCATGTCACCACTACTCCAGACACAATGTTGACTATCGAGTGAGACGTAAGATAACAGTGGACGATGATGTGCTCCATGCAGGGGTGTTCCGACAAGGCTAACTCCAATTTTGGGTATCGCCTGAATACTAGCAAGACTTTCAGAAAATGTGCTTACTCCAATTAAACCACTTGATTCACTTGAACCACTTTAACCACTTGACACACGTGCAAGCCATGCCTCTGTCACATTAGCACTTGTGCCGTAGCCAACGACAACGGAACCATCAGCGCTTACGCCGCGCGCTTCTGTCAACGTCCAACCTGTGGCTGAAAGGCCAGCGGCCGCAACCGCAACGCTTGCGAGTGCCTGTGAAAAACATCATGCCAGGAAGTGAAGACATAGCATGCCACATTGAAACCATCGCCATTTACGAGGTCAAATACGCCTGTAGGAACGCCTGCTTCGTGCATGATTTCAGCAAACAAGTAAGCATTGATTGTCGCTTATACTACATCGCCCTAAAGATTGATGCGCAATAGCCCATTGGCTTCCTTCGCCCGTGAACAGCACAAAATAACCTTCTGCTCCCGTTCTTGGTTCGACAAAACAAAGTCTCGGTGCTCAATCTCACTGCCCAGATGATTAACGGCGCACACACCACAAATTCCGTCACAACACATGGTATCAACATGGATGCCCGCTTCCACCAAAGCCTCGGCCGCAGTTTTTTCAGCTGACACTTCTATTGTCCGTTTCGATGAAACCAGTTCCAGTGTAAAAGGATGGTCTTCATAAACTGGTAGCTCGGGCACTGAAAAATATTCCCGTGACAATGCATCTTCAGGCCATCCCTTGTTTTGTGCAGCACTAAAGACGCCGTCCATATAGCGAACACCACCGCAAGTATAGAGTTTGAAACCGGGTCGATAATTTGGCACTAACTCCTCTATATCTGCCCGTTTGCCTTCTTGGGAAAAGTGAAAAAATACACGATCCACCCAGGGTTGAGTCTTCAGTTCATGCGCAAAACCGGATTGCTCCGTTGATTTGGCGGAGAAATGCATGATGAATTCTTTCCCCAACGCATGCAGCCGATGGGCCATTGCGATCATGGGCGTAATCCCGATGCCGCCCGCCATCAGAAGGGAGAAGTCAGCATTCTCATCAAGCGGAAAATGATTAGCCGGCGGTGTAATGAAAATCGTCCGCCCCTCTTGAAAAAGTTGATGAATAAGTTTTGAACCGCCTTGACCCTCATCTTCCAGTTGAATACCGAGCACGTATTTTGTCTGATCGGTAGGATCGCCCGCGAGAGAATACTGACGCTGAATTTCAGGAGTGACCACCACACTAATGTGCGCACCGGCATCAAAGGCAGGCAACGGTCCCCCGTCTAGACTGGACAGTTCATATTTCACAATCTTGTCCGTAAGATCGACCCGCCTGGAAACGGTTACCGGGAATGCGGGCGGCAATCCCTTGACTGGCGTTGGCTTCGGCACCAGATCTGCGGTTTCGCCATTTGCCAAACGCTGTTTATATTCTTCAGGCGAGAGGAGTTCCCGATATCGTTTGATCCCGGCTTCCCGATCTACCGGTTGCGTTACAGGGAAAGGTCCAGGAACCATATCGGCAGTATAAGCGGCCAGGGTCTGTTCTTCATATTTCAGCGTCAAATGAGGCTGCAACTGACGTGCGTTGGTGTGTTTAGCGGCGACAAAGCGATTACGCTGATCG
>VRUF01000332.1 GCA_019456245.1 Planctomycetota bacterium
CAGGGGGGGGGCTTTTTTTTCTGTTTTGAAGACTTTAAGGAGGGCGGCAGAAACTGTGAAAATTGCCGGTTGTGATATTTTGGTTCTGTTAAGTTCTTCTGCCGGACCGTTAAAACAGATGTCGCTAAGATCGAAACCGAGTATTTCGTTTGCTTTTTCGAATATGTTTGCGGCAACTGCGAAGGTGTCAGCGACATCTTTTCCCATGCCGACTACCTGTGCACCTTGTCCCGGAAATAAAAAAGCGGTTTTCATTCTTTTTGACTTTCCTGCTGAAATTGACCCTAAGAAAAAAAAAATTAGAACTGAATCACACTGGCGCCCCATGTAAGACCTCCGCCAAAGGCGGCCATGAGCACCACATCACCGGTCTTTATTCTGCCGGTACTTAGACATTCATCCAACGCAATAGGGATAGAGGCTGCGGAGGTATTTCCATATTTGTCGATATTGATAAAAACGCTTCCGTCTTTAAGTTTCAGACGTTTTGCGACGGATTCGATAATCCTGGCATTCATCTGGTGCGGAATAAAATGGTCGATGTCGTCTATCGTCAGGTTGCATTTTTCCGCACAGTCGTAGACCATTTCAACAAGCCTTCTGACAGCTAGCTGATAGACTTCCCGGCCATTGATATTCATGAATACCATATCGGGATGTTCAAGGGGCTGTGAGACGGGATTTCGCGAACCGTATGCCAGACAGTTGATACTGGTCCATCCGCTTCCATCGGCCGAAGCACATCCGTATAAAATGCCCTTTGGTCCGTCGAATGATTTCTGGACAATTACAGCACCTGCGCCGTCTCCGAAAAGTATGCAGCTTTGACGATCCTTGTAGTCGGTGATTTTGCTAAGTGTTTCTGCACCGATGACCATAACGTTGTTGTATCTGCCCGTGGTAATGAACTGCTGGGCGATCATCATTCCGTAGACAAAACCGCTGCACGCGGCGTTAAGGTCGAAAGCCCATGCATTGCCTGCTCCGATAGCATCCTGAACGAAACATGCCGTCGATGGAAATACCATTTCAGGCGTAACCGTCGCAACAATTATCAGGTCGATATCGAGAGGATCCAACTGAGCTTTTGCCAATGCTTTTTTTGCGGCTTCGATCGCAAGCGTCGCCGTAGTCTCTTTTTCGGAAGCGATGTGGCGAACCTTAATGCCGGTTCTTGTAGTGATCCATTCGTCCGAAGTATCGACGATCTTCGTGAGGTCTTCGTTGGTCAGCGTACCCGGCGGTACAGCCGAACCACTGCCGGCAATAATGGCATTACAATTTGGTGAAAATGATACTTCCTTTTTATTCATTCGTTTTGACCGCCGAACTTTCGAGATATTCAACTATTTTGTCGTTTGTCTTTTGTGATCGAAATTTCTTGGCGGCAACTATTGCATTCTTTATAGTTCTGCTCTTGCTATTGCCGTGACAAATAACACATGTCCCGTTAACACCAAGTAGAAGTGCACCGCCGAACTCATGGTAGTCATATTTTTTGTAGATCTGCGTCATGATGGGCTTGAACTTCATCGCCAAACGAAGGCTGTTTGCCATCAGTTCCTTCTTTATCGCCCCGAAGAGTCCGCTGACAGCTCCTTCGGTAAGCTTTAGGACGATGTTTCCGACAAAACCTTCGCATATCGCCACGTCGCAGGCACCTTCGAGAAGATCACGTCCCTCGATGTTTCCGATGAAGTTTATTCTTTCATCGGCCAGTATCAGCTCTCTGGTTTTCTTGACCAGTTCGTTTCCTTTTGCCGCTTCGGCGCCGATACCCATTAGTGCGACCCTTGGATTTTCGATGCCATTCATCTGAGTAAGAAAAACACTTGCCATTACGGCATACTGGTAAAGGTTAATTGGTTTGCAGGCTACGTTTGCTCCTACATCGCACACGGCAACGGGTCCGCCAAAAGTCGGGAAAATGGCAGCGATCCCAGGCCGGTTTACACCGGGCAGATTCCGCATTCGCAACTGGCAGCCCACAACGCAGGCACCTGTGTTACCTGCCGATATAACGGCGTCTGCCTCATTGTGCGAAGCCATTTTAGCCATCACAGCAATCGAGCTTTTACGCTTTCCCCTGATCGCTTCGACGGGCGAATCGTCCATTGCGATTATTTCGGGGGCATGAACAATACTTATGAAATCTGCGCGAGCCTTCATCGCTGACATATGCGATTCTATAACACCCTGGTCGCCGACCAGAATAAGCATATCGTCGTTGTCAAGAACGTCCTTTGCTTCCAATACACCCTTTATTATCTCACCGGGTG
>VRUF01000055.1:0-257 GCA_019456245.1 Planctomycetota bacterium
AGCGTGATACAGGATCTGCTCGAAGCCGTCAAAGGTACCAGCCGTTCCTTTGCGGTGAATATGCATATTCTAAGGAGCTTTGCCAAGGCCGAGTACGCGCCTTTGCATGTTGGTCATTTCGCGTTGGCTTCGACGACTTATGCGCATTTTACCAGCCCGATCCGGAGGTACGCCGACCTTATGCTTCATCGGCTTTTGGGTTGTTATATCGACCACCAGTTGAACATGATCGGGCTGGAGGAAGTTTTGCCGGATAC
>VRUF01000055.1:267-13505 GCA_019456245.1 Planctomycetota bacterium
CGGTTTGACTAATTCCGGTGTGTTCGTTCAGTGCCTAAAATTCGGCATTGAAGGGATGATCGAATTTGGAGACCTCGGGCTTGACGAGTGGAAATTTGACAAGCGCCAGCAGGTTGTAGTTGGGAAATATTCCAGCAAAAAGGTATCCCTTGGCCAGGAGATCCGTGTTCGGATTGCTTCTGTAAGTGTTGCAGGCAGAAAGCTTTATGTCGCTCCGTCGCAGCTATTGGTAAGCGAAAGGCCCAGGATACGGCGGAAAAAACCGGGCGCCTCTTACAAAAGAAAACGACGGACAACCGGTCGCTCAGGTCGCAAACGGTAAGTAAAAACTGCGAAAACATGCATATTTCTTGACTTTTTGGCGCATTTTTGAGATAATTTTGAATTATTATAGTCAAATTTTATTGTTTTGGAGCAAAAAATGAGAGCATCTGACATGAAAAGAGGTCAAACCATTAAGGTTGACGACGTTTTATATTCTATTGTAGAGTGGCAACATGTAAAGCTCGGCAAGGGTGGTGCGGTCTTTCAAACCAAGCTAAAAAATCTTATGGACGGTACCATTCGCAATATCCGTCTTCGGGCCGAGGAGATAGTCGAGGAGGCATATCTTGACAAGAGGAATTACGAATATCTTTATTCTTCTCCCGGCGAGCATGTGCTGATGGACCTTGAGACTTATGACCAGATATCGCTTGACGATGATGCGTTTGGCGATGGACAGAAGTTCTTAAAGCCTAATACTCAGTTGCAGGTAAGTATGTACGAAGGTAAGCCGGTTGTGGTTACGCTTCCTACTACGGTGGATCTTTTGATAACAGATACGGCACCTGAGATAAAAGGTGCGACGGCAACGAATCAGAATAAGCCTGCAACGCTTGAGACGGGTCTTGTCGTTTACGTTCCGCCTTTCATAAAGCCCGGCGAGATGATTCGGGTCGATACGCGTAACGGCGATTATGTAACGCGCGTAAAAGATTAGGATTTGCCGTTATCAAATCATGGAAGATAAGGGATCGCCATGGCAGTGCAAAAGATCAGCAAATTTCTTCAGAAGATATTCGGTTCTCGTAATGAACGGCTGTTAAAGGTTTACTGGCGCGTGGTCGAGCAGGTCAAGGAGCTTGAACCAAAGTACAGGCAGATGCCTGACAGTGAGTTTGGCGAGATAACCGCACGGCTGAGGAAGCAACTGGCCGATGGTCAGACCCAGCTTGATATTCTTGGCGACGCATTTGCGGCTATCCGTGAGGCGTCCGACAGGCATCTTGGCATACGCAATGTTCTGGTTGACGAATACGAATTTGATGCTACACAGTTAAGTATCACGAGCAAGGCGACTTTTGATAAGCTGAAAGCTCAACTCGAAGAGGGCACTGCTCTCGATGCTTTGGAAGTACCGGTTGAATTCAACGAGGAGATTCGCAAACTTTACCCCGAATCGCGCCCTCCGTTTCGTTTTCGTCATTTCGATGTTCAAGTCATCGGTGGAAAGGTTCTCTTCGAAGGCAAGATCGCCGAGATGGCAACCGGCGAGGGCAAGACGCTCGTTGCTACCCTTGCCGCGTACCTGGTTAATTTGACCGGTCGCAAGGTTCATGTCATAACGGTTAACGATTATCTTGCCAAACGCGATGCCGAATGGATGACGCCGGTGTTCGGCGCCTTGGGTATGACCGTCGGCGCGATCCAGTCGGATATGGATACCTCCGGCCAGAATCGCCAGGCCCAGTACGCCTGCGATATTACTTACGGTACCAATAACGAGTTCGGTTTTGACTATCTTCGCGACAATATGAAGGTCGCGATGGAGGATATGGCGCAGGGTCCGCTTGACTTTGCGATCATCGACGAGGTCGACTCGATTTTGGTCGACGAGGCCAGGACGCCGCTTATTATTTCCGGTCCCGCACGCGACGATGTTAATCGTTATAAAAAAGCCGACGCGGTCGCGATGGAGATTATGAAACTACAGAGTACTCATTCGCGTCTTAAAAAGCAGATCGACGACGGCGAACGAACTATCGCAAATGCCCATGGTGAGATTGCCGATGCGAAGAAGGCCAAGGATTCGGCGAGGATAGAAAAGGCGCAGGCGGTGATAGAAAAATCTACCAAACAGCTTGAACAGGATACGATTCTCCTTGAGAATACGACCGAGTATTATGAAGTCGAGTATGACCGAAAGGCCGTACATCTTGTTGATGGAGGTATTGGTGCCGCACAGGATCTGGTCGGTGCCGGTTCGTTCTATACAGGGTCAAATATCGAATGGCCGCACATGCTCGAACAGTCGCTGCGAGCCCATGTTACGTTCGAGAGGGAGAAGGACTATATCGTTAAGGAAGGCAAGGTCGTTATCGTTGACGAGTTTACCGGCCGGTTGATGGATGGCAGGCAATGGTCCGATGGATTGCACCAGGCGGTCGAGGCCAAGGAAAGGGTTCAGATCAAGGAGGAGACCCAGACGCTGGCGACTATTACGCTGCAGAATTTCTTTAAGCTTTACGGGCGGCTTTCGGGAATGACCGGTACCGCGATAACCGAAGCCGGCGAGTTTATGGATATTTACGGCCTGGACGTTATTTTGATACCGACGAATCGGCCCTGCATTCGCGATGACCGTAACGATATGATCTATAAGACGATGCGCGAGAAGTTTCATGCGATCGTCGATGAGATATACGAGGTCAGCACTGCCGGCTGTCCTGTTCTTGTCGGTACGATAAGCATCGAAAAAAGCGAGGCGATCTCCAAGGCCCTTACGCAAAAGTATAGTCTCGATCACGAGGTTTTAAACGCCAAGCAGCATGAACGTGAGGCGATCATTGTGACCAAGGCAGGCTTCCAGCATGCAAGGCGTGACGGCAAGATGATCGGTAATGTCACGATCGCGACCAATATGGCGGGCCGCGGTACCGATATCAAGCTTGGCGAAGGTGTTGCCGATATTGGCGGATTGCATATTGTCGGTACCGAACGGCATGAGGCCAGACGTATTGACAACCAGCTTCGCGGACGTGCCGGTCGCCAGGGTGACGCCGGTTCGAGCCAGTTTTTCCTTTGCTTTGAAGATGACCTGATGCAGTTTTTCGGCGGTGACAAAATACCGAAACTCCTTGCGCTAGTCGGCTGGCAGGAAGGAGAGCCGATTTATAATCCGATCATCAGCAGGCAGATCGAAAAGGTTCAAAAGAAAGTCGAAGAGCGAAACTTCGAGATACGCAAGAGCCTTCTCGATTATGACGAGGTGATGGATTATCAGCGGAAAATATTCTATTCGCGCCGGCGCAGTATTATCGCCGGCGAAAACCTTAAAGATACTATCAACGATATGATCGATGCGATTGTGCCCGGTGCCTGCGACAATATTCTCAGCGACGATTACCCGGCAAGCTGCATTGTGGAATGGGCAGGCACTAATTTTGGCGTGGAAATTCAGCCGCGGAATATCAAGGGCGGCGAGCAGGATGAGATCGAAAAGTATGTTAAAGATCTGGCCAGAAAAAATGCAGCCGATGACATTTCCCGTTCGCTTGGTGAGTACCTTGAGGATTATTCCGACCAGAGTACGTGGAATATCGACGCTTTGTGCAAGTGGGCGATGAGCACGTTCGGAGCCAGTCTGTCGGCGAGCAAACTGCGTCAGATGGACCATTACGAGATCGAAAAGACGATTATAGGTGCCGCAAGCGAGCAGGTGGACAGGAAGGATTGTTCGCAGCTCGTCGAGTTCGCTAAAGAAGATTTTTCACGAAAAACATTTGTCCAGTGGATGCAGACGAGATTTGATATCGAACTTTCGCTCGAAGAACTTGAGGGTATGAAAAACGCCCAGATTCAAGAGTGCGTTTTAGAGAAGATCGCTGCAAAGTATACCCAGCGTGAGATATCTTACCCGGTCGAGTTTGCGATGAATATGGCGTTTGGTCCCCAGGGTCCCAATGTTTATGCTTTCGAGGCCCTTGCCGAGTGGGCGAACAAAAAATATTGTGCGGAATTTACGGCCGAGTGGCTTCAACATACCAAGCCCCAGGTTATTCATGACAAGCTTATCGAATTGTCTACGGCGTATAATAACGGAAGGCTTGGCGAAGTGATCGATTCTGCTATGGCAAGTAATTCCGGCGAGGAATTGATCGCATGGGCACACGAACGTTTCGATACTTCGATCGATGATGATCTGGCAGATGGCGAAAAGCTTCGTGAGAAATTAATTGCTTCGGGTCGTAATTTCCTTCGCGCTGAGCTTGCCGACCTGGAAAAATATGTCCTTTTACAGATATATGACAGCGTCTGGAAGAATCATCTTTACGGTATGGACCATCTCAAGGAAGGGATATTCCTGCGTGCTTATGCCGAGCGCGATCCTAAGATCGAGTACAAGCAGGAAGGTTTCAGGATGTTCAGCGAGATGCTGGAAACTATCGATGACCGGGTCACCGATACAATATTCAAGGTCCGTCTCGAAGCCGGCGTCCAGCGCAGAAATGTTTGGAATGTCAGCAATACTGAGCATGCCGAGGTCGACCAGTTTTCGATGGCAGAGCGTCAGCGGGCCGCAGCCGTTGCCCCACAGGGTGAGAGAAAGGTCAAGCAGATCAAGCTCGAAACACCAAAGGTCGGACGCAATGAGCCATGTCCGTGCGGCAGCGGCAGCAAGTATAAGAAATGCTGCGGTAAAAACGATTGACTCCAATAGACCTCTGTAGAAACTGGAAACTACTGGGATTTTTCTACGTACCAGGACTCAATTTCTTCAAGTGACCGTCCGGCGGTTTCCGGCATCATCTTCCATACTATCACGATCTGAGGGACTAATATGCCTGCAAAAATGAAAAAGGTCGTTGACGGTCCGACGCTATCTCGTAATATAGGAAAGAACTGGCCAACTAAAGTGTCCGCCAACCAGAGGGAAAGAATTACTACTGACATTGCATGAGAACGAATATTCGTCGGGAAAATTTCCGAGGCAAAAATGAATTTGATCGGCCCAAGCGAAAAAGCAAAACACGCTACAAAGCCGCACATCAGAACAATCAGCATTTTGCTCGCACCGGCAAACATCAAACCGACACCCATTAAACAGCAGATGGCTCCGACCGTACCAATCTGCAGCAACTTACATCTCCCCAATTTATCCACCAGCCACATGGCAAGCACTGTGAAAATCATGTTGAAAAAACCGATCACTGCAGTGCCGCTTAAAGCGCTGTCAGCTTTGAAACCGGAATCCTCCAGCAGCGAGGTCCCGTAGTAGAAAACCACATTGATTCCGCTAAATTGAGCAAATACCGCCAGCGAAACAGCCACAAAAAGAGCCTTACGATAACGCGGGTGAAACACGTCTATAAAACGTTTCTTTGTCGCATCTTCTTCCGCAATTGTCCGTTGTATATTATTAAACTCTTGCTCGGCGCCTTCAATAAATATTTTGCTTAACACTTTTTGTGCAGGGGCTGATCGGCCCGCTTTTATTAGCCATCGCGGACTTTCAGGCAGTGTCAATGCCAGCGACAAAAACAGAATCCCCGGAATGAGTTCAGTGGCAAACATTGCACGCCAGGTCTCATCCACTACGAACCACTTCAAAAAACCACTTTCCCCTACACGACCAGCCATGAATACCGCCCAGCGATGCAAGGCTACATTATTGAATAAAGCAACCATGATGCCGATTGTTATTGCAAACTGAAAAACCGTGACCAGTCGCCCTCTCAGATGGGTCGGTGATATCTCAGAAATATAAAGCGGGCAAACCATCGCCGAGATACCGACGCCCAATCCACCAACCCAGCGTGCGATTATCAGAAATTGGATATTGCTTGCCAAGCCACTTCCCAACGCGGAGATCAGCAACAACGCAGCAGCCAAAATAAGATTACGGCTGCGACCAAATCGATCGCTTAACCAACCGGAAAGTCCAGAACCGATCACTGCTCCAATCAAACCGGAGCTTACAAATAAACCCTCAAGTCCGGATGAAAGTGCAAATTGCGTCTTAACAGAGTTGATCGTGCCGGAAATAACGATCGCGTCAAATCCCCACAAAAAACCGCCCAAAGCCGAGGTAATACAAATATACATCAAAAATGGGAGGTGAGCCTTGTGGACAGTACGGTCCAGTTTTAGTTCTGTTACCATAAGAAGCTTCCTTTCAAACGTTGACTTTTATCTGACATTTTCCATTTAACTCTTTACTAAACATTATTCTACACTTCCGAGGCTAATGATTTTACCAAATTCAATTTGACCTATCAAGATTTCTCTTTTCCGAGGCGATTTTCTTGCAGATTTATACAAAAAGTCAGATTTGCAGGTCACAGACTGCTTGAAATCCCTGCTTGAGTCCATACCTTGACTGCTATACTGTTCATCAAATCAGAACAGCAAAACAGTCTTAAACAGCATCCACAGGTCCTATGCTATCAAATTTTTGCACGGATTCACTTGGAAAATCCGGGTTTGATTATTTACCATGGGCACGGATTGCTGTAAGTCTATATCCTGCAAGGACATACACGGCCTAAATGGAGCGGGTTAGCCATTATTTTGCAAAAAAATCCAGAACATATTTGACACGATACTGTTTTGCAGGTATTCTGTGATATTGATAATTATTATCAGTACTGGTGCCTGATATTTTGACAAATATCTTTAAGGATAAGATCGATGGAATCGCAAGAACGTTTTGCTCAGTTTCTAAACAGCCGCGGATTGCGAAGCAGCGCTCCCCGCAGCCAGGTTGCAAGGATATTTCTTCGCACTGAACGGCATGTAAGTACCGGCGAGCTTTACGATCTTGTTCGCAAAAAGCATAAGGAGATCGGCTATGCGACGGTGTCGCGGACGCTGAAACTGCTGGAAGAGGCGGGGCTTTGCAGGCAGGTCGATTTTGGTGACGGGACTTTGCGTTATGAGCATGCGTATAAACATGCCCATCACGATCACCTGGTATGTACCAAGTGCGGCGCGTTTGTTGAGATATACAGTGGCAAACTTGAAAAATTACAGGATAAAATGGTAGAAAAATACGGGTACATGCAGGAAACTCACAAACTCAACATCTTTGGTGTGTGTCCTAAATGTCAGAAGAAAAAATAGTGAACACACTGCTTAGCATCATAACGGCTTTAGGATGAAGGGATTAACATAAAACGGAAATTATTTTTAATTTTCTCTTGACACTGTTTGGGAGGGCCATAAAATATTAGGCGAAACTAACTTATTGGCATGATTATGATGGTAAGAACAGAAAAATTAAGTGCGAGCCTTGAGGATTATTTAGAAGCTATATTCTGGATAGCTCAGTCAAAAGGAGCTGCTCGTGCAAAGGATATCGCAAAGAGGCTGTGTGTAAAAGCTTCTTCGGTAACCGGTGCTCTGCAGTCGCTTGGAGAGAAAAAGTACGTAAATTATGCGCCTTACGATGTAATAACGCTTACTTCAGAAGGTTTGGAAGTAGCTAAAAAAGTGGTTCGTCGTCATCAGATACTCAAAGATTTTTTCGTTGACGTATTGGGAGTTGACGCAGATATTGCTGATGAAGGAGCATGCAGTTTAGAGCATAGTATTCCCCGGACGGTTGTCGAGAGACTTGTGGATTTTATGGAGTTTATGGAAGTCTGTCCACGAGGCGGTAAGGACTGGTTAAAAGGTTTTGCTGATCAATGCAATGCCCAAAAGAAGCATAATTGTGAGAAATGTATGGACGCATGTCTGAAAAAATTTAGAAAGGAGAAACAAATTATGATAACTGAGGAAAAAACCACTACAGTAGCTGATTTAAAGCCAAAGCAAAAAGGCGTGGTTATTAAAATCAATCGGCGGGGTGCTATTGCCAAGCGTCTGGCCGAAATGGGTATTGGCCGAGGTACGTTGGTTGAGTTCGAGCGTGTGGCACCGTTGGGCGATCCAATTGATATTAAGGTTAAGGGGTATCATCTTTCACTACGGAAAAGTGAAGCCGCTGATATCATTATCTCAGCTAAGTAAATTTTTTTAACCATAAAGTTAGGTGCTCCTAAACTATTCCGGAGAAACTAAGATGCAAAAACAAAATACAATAACCACTGACAGGGATGCAGTTGTTTTTGGTGATTCTGTCAGAGATGTGTCCAAAAAGACAATCACGGTAGCAGTGGCCGGTAATCCAAACAGCGGTAAAACAACTGTTTTTAACGCTTTGACAGGTGCTCGCCAGCATGTTGGAAATTACCCAGGTGTAACCGTTGATAAAGTAGAAGGTATCTGCAAATACAAAGGCTATGAAATTGAATTGGTAGACCTTCCCGGGACCTATAGCTTGACCGCTTTTTCGATTGAAGAGGTTGTCGCGCGTAACTTCATAGTTGACGAAAATCCTGATGTTGTGGTTGACATTGTCGATTCATCAAATCTCGAGCGAAACCTTTATCTTGCTACACAATTGGTCGAGATGAACGTACCTCTGGTTTTAGCTTTCAATATGACAGACATAGTTGAACGTCGCGGTATTGTTTTTGATAATGCGATGTTGTCGAAATTTTTCAATGCTTCGATAGTTCCGATTGTCGGTAAAAAAGCTAAAGGGCTGGACAAATTACTTGATGCGGTAATCGAAACCGCTGAAAACCCGAGGCCTAAAGATGACCATATTGTACATTATGGTGATGAAGTTGAAGAAGAATTAACCAAAATTCAAAATCTTTTAACTGGTGAGCATTATCTGGTTGAAAAATACGGATCAAGATGGCTTGCCTTGAAGCTTTTGGAGCAGGACAAAGATATTCTCGACAAGGGGCATAAGCCGGAAGTAATCGATGCGGTTGCGAAAAGCGTCCGGCATTTGACAAAAATAACAGGCGAAGACCCGGAGATTACGGTGGCCAGTCAACGGTATGGTTTTATATCAGGTGCCTGTGAAGAGACAGTCAGGGGTTCTGTCGAACTGAGACATTCGAGAAGCGATCTTGTCGATAAGGTAGTTCTTAATCGTGTCCTGGCGATACCGATCTTTGCCGGATTAATGTATGGTGTCTTTAAGCTTACCTTTACGATCGGTGAGCCATTTATGGGAATAATTGAAGGTTTTTTTGGCTGGCTTAGCACAGCGATAACAGGTTTATGGCCAGCCGGTTCTGAGAGTGCACTTAAGTCGCTTATTGTCGATGGTGTGATAGGCGGCGTTGGCGGCGTGATCGTATTTGTACCTAATATTATGTTGCTGTTTCTGGCGATAGCGATTCTTGAGGATTCCGGCTATATGGCCAGGGCGGCGTTTATTATGGACCGTGTCATGCACAAGATAGGCCTGCATGGCAAAAGTTTTATTCCGATGCTTATTGGTTTTGGCTGTTCGGTTCCGGCGATTATGGGTACACGCGTCCTGGAGAACCGTCGTAGTCGTCTGACAACTATTCTGGTGATACCTTTGATGAGTTGTGGCGCGAGACTGCCAATTTATATACTTCTGATACCGGCGTTCTTTGCTGCCAAATGGCATGGGCTTGTGATGTGGTCGATGTATATGATCGGGATCATATTAGCTATCGTATGTGCCAAGCTTCTTAGAAACACTTTGTTTAAGGGTGAGACGCTGCCGTTTGTTATGGAACTTCCGCCTTTTCGTGTTCCTACTCTCAGGGGTGTTCTTACGCATATGTGGCAGCGCAGTTGGATGTACCTTAAAAAGGCAGGTACTATACTTTTGGGCATATCGATAATACTTTGGGCGGCGACGAGCTATCCGAAACCTGCTGAAGAAAAACTGGCAGGTTTGTCTGCTGAGCAGGCCCAGACGGTTCAGTTGCGACACTCTCTTGCCGGCAGGGTTGGGTCAGTCATGGAGATCGCGGTTAAGCCTTTGGGATTTGATTATCGCATCGGTACGGCCCTTATCGGAGCATTGGCAGCGAAGGAAGTTTTTGTCGCTCAAATGGGAATCGTTTACTCGCTTGGAGATTCTGAGGGGTCTTCGCAGACGCTTCGTGAGAAACTGGCGAACAATTACAGCCCTTTGCAGGGGTTTTGTATAATGCTCTTTTGCCTGATAAGTGCCCCATGTATGGCGACTCTTGCGATATGTAAGCGAGAAACGGGTTCATGGAGATGGGCGTTATTCCAGTTTTGCGGCCTGACAGTTTTGGCGTATATAGTCACTTTGGTTGTTTACCAGATTGGAAGCTTAATAATCGCATAAAGGATAATTATTATGGAAGCTATTTTCGTAATCATAATCGTGGTAGTTGTGGTTTTCTGGGCCTGTTGGTCATCTTATAGAACGCTTACAGGGAAAAGCGGCGGATGTAGTTGTACCGGCAGTTGTAGCAAGGATGACTGCGTTGAGTTGCTGGAGAATAACGGAAAAAGTTAAGTTTTGATGTCACTATAAGATTTGACACTCAAAGAAAGGATGTTTTTATGCTAACAGGAATATTATTTGCGTTTTTTGGACCAATTGTGTCAGTAGCGATAGTAAGTTCTTTAGTAGATAGAAATTGCGAAACCGATAAAAGAAAAAAGTCACGGACGAAACAAACTAATGATCGGCAGGCATGAAATATCAGAGGTTCCGGGAACTTCTATTTTTGTACATGCTTTTTGTGGAGATTGAAAGATGAATGAGATTTTACAGAAGAAAACTATGGTAGCTAACACATTCAAAGGTGATGTGGGTAAAACGGTTCCAGCTTTTAATATAGAACAGTTGTTGGGTGATTTTCGCGAGGTAAGGCTGCATCATTGCAATGAAGAATACAGGCTTGCATTAACTAAAAACAATAAACTGATTCTTACAAAATAATTTTGAAACAGGCTTAGGAGCAATTAGCCAGCCAGCTTAAAGTGGTATGCAAGCCAGCCAAACTCCTTTTCGAACCCTTACTATTTTTATGTGTGGTCGGTGTACGGCCGGAAAGGAACAACAGTTATGACATTGTTGGCATTATTTATGTTGGTATCGAAATCACGGAAAGGAAGGAAGTATGGTGGGTAAAACAAAAAATTATTTATTGTTTGGCAGGTTGCTTGTGCTTGTGATGGTTGTTTTTGCAGGTACATTTGTATATTCTGCCGAGAGTGCTGACGAGATGGAAGCGATGCGTCAGGAAATCAGAGAATTGAAGCAGATGGTTAGAGGCTTGACCAAAGAAGTTGGCGGTATCAGAGAAGCCAAAAGCCAGGTGAGCAGCCAGCAAGTTCAATATCAGCGTGAACTTAATGAGATTCGTGCGGATGTGACAAAGCTTAATGAGTCACCAATGTTAGATTTTGCTGATACTTTGGGCAGGATAAATTTTGGCGGTTACGGTGAAATTCATGCCAACTTTAACGAGGGCGACGGATCGGATAAGATGGACTTTCACAGGCTTGTCTTGTACTTAGGTTATGATTTTGCCGATTGGATCAAGTTCCACTCTGAAACAGAGCTTGAACACGCCTTTGTTAAGGATACGGATACCGACACCGACGGCAGTTCACCTAATACAAATACATCCGGCGGTGAACTTTCACTTGAGCAGGCATACGTGGATTTTTTGTTCTCTGATGCATTCAATATCAGGGCCGGTCGACTTTTGACTCCTGTAGGTATCATCAACCAGCGCCACGAGCCTACGTTGTTTAACGGCGTTGAAAGACCGAATTTTTCAAAAAGAATCATTCCAAGCACATGGTCCTCCGATGGTATCGGTGTCTTTGGCAACTTTAATCCGTCACTTAGTTACGAAGCTTACGTAGTAGCCGGGCTTGATGGTGATGGATTTACTTCCAGCGGTATCAGAGATGGGCGTATCAAGTCCAAGCAAAGTCTCAATGATGTTGCGTTTACCGGTAGATTGGATTACCGGCCATGGGAAGATGCTCTTGCCGATGCGGACCAATCCCTGCGATTGGGAGTTTCAGGCTATTTTGGCGGTCTTGATAATTCAGACGGCGGCGGCGGTAACGGTAAAAGCGGGGAAATCGCAATGACTTCTGCTGATTTTGAATACTCCATATCAAAGTTTGATTTCCGTGGAGTTATCGCCCAAACAAATATTGACGGTGCGTCTAACCTTAACAGTTCTTCAAACGTTGCAGAAGAGATGTTTGGCTGGTATCTTGAAAGTGGATATCACTTTATGCCTGAAGAGTGGAAAATTGGCAAGCTCGAAGACGCAGATGCTGTTGTTTTCGTTCGTTACGAAGAATATGACACACAGCACAAAATGCCAGCTGGTATTGCGAAAGATCAGAGTAAAAACATCGAGGAGCTGACTTTTGGTATCAATTTCTATCTGACGTCTAATTTTGTTGTAAAGGCTGACTACCAGATCCGTAAGAATGCCAGTGGAAGCGTCATGGATGATTTGTTTAACATAGGCTTAGGCTGGACTTTCTAGGCCATTACTAAAGGAGTTCGATTATGCGCAAAATACTAATACGATTGACACTTATTGTAACGGCAATTGCCAACTTGTCTCTGTTGGCTTTTGTTAGCAGTTGCGTTGAGTCCAAGAGCTCCTTTGGAACCGGGGGGGAATTGACAGCAGTACGCCGGGTTTTTCCCTCCGCAAATGATATAGCCGAAATAACTCAGGGCGCCCAGATTTCCGGGCGCCCTGATGAAACTGTGATCAGCGAGATCAAAGGCGCTTCGGGTGTTCTGGGTTATCGTGTTGAGTCTAAAGTTGTATCTCGTTCAGGACCGTTCAGGATTCGCGTATTCCTCGATAAACAGGGTTATGTAAAACAGGCAAGTGTAATTTCATATCCATGGAAACGCGGCAGAGATGTTCGTAAGCCAGCTTTCACCAGTCAATTTGAAGGGAAGGGCCTCAAAGACCCAATTCAACTTGGCAAGGATATTGATGCAATGTCAGGTGCTACGATCTCATCGCGTGTTATGACCGAAGGTGTTCGTGATACTATCAAACTTATCGAGCGTATGAACGAAAAATAATTTCTCTTAAAATAGCGGATTCAATTGGTACGGCTTGCGTCTCAAAGAAGGCATTTAGATGTATAAACTAAATATTTTTATTGGTATCGTAATGTTAATGAGTTTAGCTGGAACTTCTCAGGCCGAGGATAATGATATCTTGCATCGCGATACGCTTGCGGGTGATTTGTATGGATCGCGAGACTGGCTGGAGGAACTTGGAATAAATCTGGAAATGGTTTACACAGGAGAAATTTTCAATAATTTGCGTGGAGGCTTAAACACCAGCGGCGCATCTGAGTATCGAGGCAACTTTGATATCGTACTAACCGCCGAC
>VRUF01000333.1 GCA_019456245.1 Planctomycetota bacterium
AGCGGAGGGACCTGCATAAATAGTTTCGGCCCAGCCGATTCCACCCACGACCCACGAACGGTCGCAAAACTACCACTGTTTCCCGGTAGGAAACAGATAAAGAATTGTTTGGTCTACTATTTTCACCCCAAAAAAACCCAAAAAACACCAAATTTTTTCAAAAAATGCAAAAAAAAACGCGATAAACCTGAGTTCTTCTCAGTTTTCAACTTTCATACCCCCGTTTTTAGCCCAAAATCTACAGGTAGGAAACATCCACAACCCAGTTTTCACCCCAAATAACCCAGCTTCCCCCCCCAAAAACCCCCTCAAAAAATTCCCAAAAACCCATATTTTTCAATTTTTCAGTCTAAAACATTTTCATCTCAATTTTACCCAAGCCGATTTTATCATTGTCATTACCAAAGATTTCTATTTTAATATTTACGTCCTGTTTTTTAGAAGTTGTTAAATAACAGACATTGCCAAACATGTCTTAGGTTGATTTATTAAAAGCAAGATGCAATTATTATCCAGCGGGTAGCGTCTTTTAATTGACTATTGATTATGACCCATTGATAATTGATTATTGTCTCTAAAATCGAATTCCGCCCTTGGCGGATGCTATTTTTATGGGAGTTTGATATGAATTCGAATACTAAACAACTGGCGATATTGGTTTTGATACTGCTATGCAGCTCTTTTTCCTCCTCCTCCTCTTTTGGTGAGAATTGGGATCGATTTCGTGGGCCTAATGGGCAGGGGCTTAGTGTTGAGAAAAACCTTCCTGTAAGCTGGTCTGAAAGTGATTATTCCTGGGTTATTAAGCTTTCCGGTAAGGGTTATTCTTCTCCTGTTGTCTGGGGTGATAAAGTGTTTATTACTTCGGCAAGCGAAGATAACAGCAAGGGTTGGCTCGCGGCGTATAATGTCGCCACGGGTAAGGAACTTTGGAAAAAGGATTATAGTTTCACTCCGCTAAAGATGCATAAGTTGAACAGCCTTGCCGCGAGTACGCCGGCATTGGACGGAAAGCATATTTATTCGATCTGGTACGGCAAGGATAAGACGCGGCTTATCGCTTTGGATCATGACGGCGGTGAGGTTTGGTCAAAGGATTTTGAAGCGACTACCCTGCCGCTTGGGCAGGCTACTTCGCCGATCGTGTATAAGGACATGGTGATCTTTGTCCATGAGCAGGAAAATACAAAAGAACCTTTAGGTAAATGGATCGCGGTGGATAAAAAGAACGGCGATGTTCGGTGGAGTATTGAGCATTTGGCGGATGATAATAAGGCTTCGTACCTGGTTCCGTGTGTTTATACCGATAGGGCGGGTAAGGATGTGATCGTTTTCTGCAGTAAGCAGCGCGGTGTTTGCGGCGTCGATCCTTCGAGCGGTACGATCGTGTGGCAGGTTGAAGGTGTGACGCCTGCTCGGCCGATTGCCGGTCCGGTGATATCGGGGGATTTGATATTGAATACATCCGGCGGCGGGGGTGGTGGCAAGGGGCTGTCGGTTGTTCGGCCCGGCGTTGGGGCGGATGGAAAAGTGGAAACAGTTTATACTTTGAAGGGGAAATTTATTCCGTATGTTTCAACGCCGATCGCAGTGGACGGGTTGTTCTTTTTTTATCACGACAAAGGCAATATTGCCTGCATAGACAGTTTGACGGGCGATATTAAGTGGAGCGAAAAACCCGCGGGGCGTTTTTACAGCTCGCCGGTGTATGCGGACGGTAAACTTTATTGTATGGATATGGATGGGAAGCTTATTGTTTTGGCGGCTGGGGGGAAATTTGAGATGCTTGGCGAAAGCGATCTCGGTGAAAGCAGTTATTCTTCTGTTGCGATGTCGAATGGGCGGGTTTTTCTGCGGACGTTTACGAAGTTGATATGTGTTGAGAAATAGTTTATTCGGGCGTTAAAATCCGCTTATGGTTCATCTTTATGTTATCTGTCTTTTGATTTTGAATGGTTGCTGGCTTGGGCTTGTATTTTTTGCATTGCCCGGTAACTGGCTTATTGTTGTTTCCACGGGGTTGTTTGCGTGGTGGCGGTGGGAGGATGGTGTATTTTCTATTTATACTTTGATCGCAATCACTGTATTGGCAACTGTCGGTGAAATTGTTGAGTTTTTTGCCGGGATGGGTGGTGCGAAAAAGGCAGGTGCCGGTTGGCACGGCGCTTTTGCCGCGGTTGGAGGTGCGATATTGGGAGCGATCTTTGGTACGTTTTTTATCCCGATCCCTTTTTTAAGG
>VRUF01000334.1 GCA_019456245.1 Planctomycetota bacterium
ACATATATCAGAAATCTTACATGTACTTGAAAAAAATTACAGTAAAAAGCAGTTTTTGTGTAATAAATTCTCTATCGAAGCGTCTTTAATAGTGTGGAATGCATTAAAATTTGCACTGAGGGTGCACGCTCATCTTTTGTGGACCAAAATGATTGATTTTAATGCCGTTTTGAGGTATAATATCCACGGGTGTTGTTTTTTTTAACAAAACATAAAAACCATTAAGAAAAGAACTTACAATGCGTAAAAAAATTGGCGAGCTTCTTTGTTCCAAATCTTATCTAGGCGAAGCAGACCTGCAAACGGCATTATTCCGTCAGCAGGATGACCAGAGAAAAATTGGCGAGATCCTTCTCGATAGCGGGTTTATTTCCCAATCGCAGATCAGCGAGACGTTAGCTTCGCAGGCTGGCATCGATAAAGCAGAGCTTGACGATATCACTATACCGCAGGAAGTTCTTGCCGCCATACCTGCCGAGATGGTCAGCAAATATAACGTTCTCCCAATCGGACGTACTAATGGGCGGCTTGATATTGCAATGGTAGATCCGTTTCAGCGACAGGCAATCGAATCGCTCCGCCTTGTTACCGGCTGTTCTATCCGTCGCTATTACGGTTCGCCCATCGAGATGGAGCGTGCCATAATGAAGTTTTACGGAAGCAAGGTCACCCGAATGCTTGATGACCTTTCGCCCACAGAGATGCCTGCGGAAAATATCGCAAATGGCGGTGACGAAGATTTTTCGGCTGCAAGGCTTCACGAACTTGCAACAGAGCCCTCACTTATAAACCTTGTTAACCTGGTCCTCCTGGAAGCGATCGAGGCTCGCGCAAGTGACATACACATAGAACCATTTGAAAAGCAGGTAAATATCAAGTATCGTATCGACGGTATGCTTTCGGAGAAATCCAGTTCGCCCAAAAAACTCCAGGCCGCCATCACCTCGCGTATAAAGATCATGGCTGGCATGAACATCGCCGAGCGATTTGTACCTCAGGACGGTCACATAGAATTCAAGGGCAGAACCAGCAAGGTCGACATTCGTGTTTCCACCGTTCCAACGGTATTTGGCGAATCGATCACAATGAGAATTCTCGACAGAAGTGCGGCACTGATAAGCCTCGAAGATCTGGGAATGAATGAACTGGCCCTCACCGGCTTCAGTCAGTGCCTTGCCAAGGCTCACGGCATCGTCCTGGTCACAGGCCCGACAGGAAGCGGTAAAACGACAACACTATACGCGGCGCTCAATAAGATTTATTCGCCAACGGTAAAGATCATAACGATCGAAGACCCCGTCGAATATCAGCTCGAAGGCATCATCCAGATGCCCGTAAACCCCAAAAGGGGACTTACATTCAGCAAGGGTCTAAGGCATATTCTGCGTCAGGATCCGAATATCATAATGGTTGGTGAGATACGTGACAAGGAAACCGCAGACATCGCCATCCGTGCCGCACTTACCGGTCACCTCGTATTTTCCACCCTCCATACGAATGACTCCGCAGGTGCCGTAACAAGGCTAATAGACATGGGCGTAGAACCATTCCTGCTCGCGAGTTCCCTTGAAGGTGTGATCGCACAAAGACTCGTCAGGACGATTTGTCCTGCCTGCAAAACCGAATACACTCCGGATGAAAATCTCTTAAGGGGCCTGGACAATTCTGTAATGATACCCAGGGACATTAAGTTTTACAAAGGAACCGGCTGCAACGAATGCAACAAATCCGGCATGAAGGGCAGAGTTGGTATTTTCGAGTTACTCAGGGTCACCGATAAGTTACGAAAGCTTATCGCGACAAGCCCGACAACTGAACAGATTCTCACCGAAGCCCCATCCGACTACGTCAGTATGCGGCATGACGGCATCGACAAGATTTGCAAAGGTGTTACCTCCTGCGAAGAGATATTGCGGGTTACAAAGGGCATTGACGACGAATAGCTGTAGGGCCCGCGTACTGTTTGGAAAACAGGATGAAAAGATCGACCACGGATGGAGAGAGTTTTGAGGGAAGATTAATTGGCGAATTTTGAATACAAAGCGGTAGACAACTCCGGCGCCGCCGTTACAGGCACAGTAACAGCTTCCGACAGAAGGGCGGCAGTGGCGGATCTGGCTGAAAGCGGAACCTTCGTTACCGATCTCTGCGAACAGTCCCAGGCCTCTGTCTCGAAGGATGTCTCCGAAAATATCGCAAGCATAGCCAAAGATTTCAACTTTGGATCGTC
>VRUF01000056.1:0-8350 GCA_019456245.1 Planctomycetota bacterium
TAAATCCTCTCACTTGCCATCTCAGTAACTTTGGTATATCGACTCGAAGGCTCAAAAGTATAACCTTCCTTTTCAGGCCTCACACTATCGCTGAAACCGTAATCCACATATATTTCATATTCACCTCTGTCATCAGTCGTAACACTGCCACCCCCCTTACCAGCTTTAACAACAACACCCTTGAGAGGTTGGCTGCCGGCAGTTATCACACCGGAAATAACAAACTGAAGCAATGTCGCTTCGTAATCCTGCGGCTGATCTTTCACAACATGGCTATACGTCAAACTCGCCGGCTCAAATGTATGACCTTTTTTCTTCGGTTCTGCAGCACCAGCCCACCCGTAATCCACAATAACGCTGTAAAATCCATCTCCATTTGTAACAGGCCCGCCAGGCAGACCATCCACCACAACACCGCCGACAGGAATTCCCTTTCTGCTGACAACACCCGAGACGATATAGCTAAGAACCTCACCAAAATAGTTTTGATCGCTCTCATTAGCAATAATATCCCCATAGACCATCTCGGCAGGATCGAACGAATAGCCCTCTTTTGCCGGAACAACAACGCCTTTCCAACCATAGTTGACTACCGCAGAATAACTACCGTCATCATTCGTAACTGGCTCACCCGCAAGTCCCTTCATCACTACACCGCCCATACCCGCAGATCCGGAGATCGTAAAAGTCTTCAGCTTCGCGCTATAACGGTCGTTAACCTTATCGCGTTTAAGATTGGAATAATCGATCTCAGCCGGGCTGAAAATATACCCTTTCTTCGATGGCCTGACAGTACCGCTAAAATCGTAGTCAACCTTCGCGGTATAATTCCCCTTCGAATCGCTGACAATATTATCACCCAGACCGTTCATCGCAACGCCCTCTTGACCGGCATTACCCGCTATGGTCAATATTATACGATCCGCCGCATAGTCCTGACGAGAATGATCGGCAACTGTCTTACTATAAGCCTTACCCGCTGGCTCAAAAGTATAACCTTCCAAAATCGCTGTGACCCGCCCTTTCCATCCGTAATCGACTATAACTGAATAATTGCCCTTGCTATCACTCACTACATCTTCCGGCAGGCCCTTTAGTGCCACACCTTCCAGTCCTGTAGAACCGGAGATCACAAATGTTTTAAGTTTTGCAACAAAACCCTGATCACTCTGATTTTCCCTTACATGTTCATAATCATGGAAGCCGGGATCAAAATCATAACCTTCCTTCACGGGGGTCACCACTCCGGACCAACCGTAATCAACTGTCGCCGTATACTCGCCATTCTCATCTGAAACCACTTCGCCTTCCAGACCTTCAAGCACCGCGCCAATCACACCCGCGGACCCGGAAATTGTAAGTTTAATCAAACTGCCGCTGTAATTCTGATCGATTTGATTGCCGACAACTTTCGAATAATTACGCTCGACAGGCTCGAACACAAAACCTTCCTTGACCGCGATAACGCTGCCTTTCCAACCATAGTCAACCGTAACGCTGTAAAAACCATCCGCATCGCAAACAGGATCGCCCGGCAGACCCTTCATCACTACACCACCTATACCGCTGGAACCGGAGATCGTATAAGTTATCCGTACTGCTTTGTACCCGCCAAAACAAAACGCACAGGCAAACAATATTAAGATTGCTAAAAAAATGAAATTTCTGGATACATTTCTAAACATATAAAGCTCCTTGTCCAACACTGATACAAAAAAACAATACAAGAATCACCTGATCACCGGGTCTAGTCGCCAAGCGACTACCTACCGCCTTCTGTCTTTTCTTTAACAACAACTTTAGAACCGCTTGCCGCAACTCGGCCTTTACTTTCCGGCTTAACACTGGCAAGCATACCCGCCACACTCTTTTTATCCCAACCGCCACTTTTTTTCTTCACTGATACAGCCGTTCTCTTAACTGCTGCGCCAACTTTATGCACTGGCACGGACCGTTCACCAACTGATAAGGTCGAGGCCCTAATAGCTACAGCCGCTTCATTAACTAGAGCTGAGTTTTTCTTCGAAAGAGCAATGTTTTCCGCGGTAATCATCTCCATCACTTCCGAAAGTTCTGTCTTTTGGCTCAAAAGAATTGCATTCTTTGCTAATATCTCTTCATTTTCACTCAAAAGATCGAAATTCAAACCGGAAATATCCGCATTCCCCTTCGAAAGAGAGGCATTTTCGATTTTTAAATTTTCATTCTTATTTGCAAGCTGAGTATTTTCTTTCAAAAGAACGGCTTTTTTCGACGCTGCATCTTCGTAACGCCCGATAAGCTGAGCTTTTTCGCCTATAAGCGAAATATTCGCAGACGTAATCTTATCGTTTTGGTCTTGCAGACCGATAAACCGCTGGCGATAAACACGGTTCGCCTTAGCAATTTGCTCGGTCAGTACACTGACACTATCCGCAAGTTCTTCGTTCTGTTTCGCAAGCGAAGAGTTCTCACTCACAAGCAAGTCAATTTCCTTCTTAAATGGAGCCCGCTTGACACGGAATCCTGAGACCTCTCTGTTAAGCACCGCTATCTCACTGTGAAGCGCCGCAACAGTGCTTTCACCCTTGGCATTCGAGCTTTCAAGCTTCGATATCCGGTCATTAAGCGATTTCTCAATACTCACAAAATCGGCCTTGCGATCCTCAAGAACAGCGTTTTTGCCTTCAAGAGTTACCATCCTCTCTTCGGATGATTTGGCAGTTTGACCCATAGAATCAACACGTGCCACGGCAGAATAATTCTGCCTCACAAGAAATTTTTTAGTTCGAGTTAGCGCCCTGTTGCCAATATAAAGCCAACCGGCACAAGCAGCGCTAACAACAAATAGGATCACCAGAAATACAATAATAAATGGCTGACCGCGCCGTCGCACAGGCGCAGGGTCGAAAGAACTGCTTACCTTGACGTTTTTAACAGATGAATCATAACTGCCATTATCGTCATTAATATCAGTAATGCCCATTTCAAGCTCTCAAGTCAATTTAAATAAAACCTTCTAGAACTAAATCGAACCAAAACCACCCCAACTAAACTAAAAAAACAGCCTCATCCTTGATCTTTTCGATTCATTAAAACTGTACCTGATATTCCCCTTTTGTGGAACTAAAAACACACGTTCCGCCTTAATGACAAAGTTATTATACCAAAGTCACTATGAATTATCAAACTAGTGCTTTGTCCCCTGTAAAATTCTGGGTTCAGCGCCAGCTCAATTAGTCATATGCAAGGCCGTCGAAGCAGGCAATGTTGTAGCATTGCCGATGCAGACGAACGCAGCAGATGGCTGATTGCAGCAAGCTGATCCCGAATTTTATCAGGGAACGCAGTACTAGAACATGCAGATTACTTTTTGCGATAATATGTCGCACATGATCTGTAATTTTTGCTTTTCGGTGTCGTATACCTTTACAACGTGGGCGTATTTTTCGCTTTCGGGCATAAATTCAGCCAGCAGATTCGGCATTTTTTCTAATAATTTTGTGTTTAGGGTCACATCGTCCTTTTTTGGGAAAAGGGCAACATAGAATATATCCCCTTCGACAAGATCCTGGAAGAAGTGTGTTCCGAAGGAGAGATCAGGCATTAAGTTTGCCCCTTCGTAGGCGACCTCTGCTAATACAGTGACGTTGTTTATTTCTGAGAAACTGACGGGGATTCCCAGGCTTGGCGTGGTCGTACCCCACCTGCCAGGTCCGAACAAAATAGTCGGCATGGCGTCTTTGTTTGTTATTTGTCTGTTTAGATTTCCTACGAGCCTTGCTATGTCGTATTTTTGTGTCAACGTCAAGCCGATATATGTTTCTGGTTCAACATAGATAATTCTCTTTATAGATTGCGAGATGTTGCCTCCCATTGTATATCCGCGGGAGGAGAAAAGAATTTTTTCCGGTTTGATATTATCAGGGATCTGCACATTCGGCCTTAAACCTTTTGTTTGTAATGGTCTGCATTGCACGAGGTTTATTTTATAGTTATCATCGTCAGTAAAGTTAACCGTAAATTCTATGTCCACCGGGTACTTGTAATAGGTTTCCAGAGTTTTTAACATTTTTCGCATAGTCTCAGTGAAATCTGTTTTTGAGAGCAGTTTCTCAAAAGTCAGTACCCACATTTGGCGTGTTTTGATGCCCATTTCTTTCATTTTGCGTTGCATTTTGTGGTCTTGCGTTGCTACAAGGTCCAATCTTATATCGATGTTATCTTCAAGCAGATCAGCAAAGCTGACGGTGCTTAAACTATTTTCAAGGGTATCAAGCAGATCTACGTTGTGCTGCGAGAACCTCATTGCATCTTCGTTTTTTGAATATGGTCGCAGCAAAGGCTCATCCAGAGCAATCGTTTGCGGATAGTCATCCTCAACTCGATCTACCGCTCGTGTACCGAGTCCAAAGACCAGTCGCAGCATTCCCGCTTTGGGATCAAGTTGCGGTTCCCAGGCGAAAGTATTGTATGAAACGCCCACTCCGGCAAGGTCAGGGAAGAAGTACTGTTTTTTATAGGATCCGGAGACTCTCTGAACGAGAAGTGCCATCTGTTCGTCATGTTGATCAAGGCCTCTTTTTAACCGGTACATCAAGGCGTCTTCATCCATCGTGCTTGCATAAACTTTTCGCACAGCATTTTCAAATTGTTCATAGCAGCTTTCCGGCCCTCCCTGGTTGACGAGAAATATGCTTTCGTATTTTCCGGCGAATGCGTTTCCAAATGAGTCTTCCAGCAGGCTGGACGATCGTACGATGATCGGGGATTGTCCAAAATAATCTACCATTTCCCGGAATCGTTCTTGTATCTCTTCCGGAAACTTACCATTTAGCAGATTTTCTTTCATTTCCGGCGCGAGTTTGAAGTACCCTTCTTTGGTTTTCTGCTTCATCAACTGCATCCACCAGCCGTTCTCGATGATATAGCTGTAAAAAATATCCGAACCGACATAGAAAGAGTCATGCTGTTCCATTTGCTGGTTCCAGTCAAAATCGGTATCGGTGTACAGGATTTTTTGTGCCAGAAGCATCCCAGCCGCTTTTCCACCGATAAAACCGCTTCCTACCAATCTTTTATTGATATTTATAAGATCCTGTAGTGAAAATTTATTCTGTGCCAGTTCCCAAATTCGTTTTTCCCGTCCTATCATTATCTTGCAGAGGCTACTGACGGTTTCGTTAACCTGTGCCTCGTCTGGCGATTCGTTTAACAGGCCCTCGGCATCCATGAAAAGACGGTCCCAGTAATCAAGTGTTCTTGCCGATCCTTCCAGACCTTTGCCCGTAATATGTGAGAATAATTTAGTTGCGTCCACACTGCTGATAATCGGTGCAAAGGTTTCTTCGTCCCGTTGTATATGCGGAAGAAACATTGTCGGAGAATATCTTTTCCAGACTTTCAGTGGATGAACGTAAAACTTTCCTTCGAAGTCATAGACGTCCACTAACAGTTGAGTAGTTCCGCGGATGCGTGCGATAGTTTTGAATGAATGATAGTTTCTTAGTATTGCAAAGTATGCGATGGTATCCAGTTCGAAAAGGTATGGGCACGTTACCAGGAAGAAATTTCCGACCATCATATCGGTTGCCCATGCATACAGCAGGTCCGAAAGACAATCGAAGACGTAATACGCTTCGATGCCTTCCTTGGAAATTATGTTGTGTACCTGTGTGGAAAAAGCCTCGAAACCGCTGGTCGAATTCAACTGATAGACGGTAATACCGCTTTTAGCTTCAAGAAGTGGTTCGTGCCTTGCGAACCTCATGTAAATAACTTTGCGTTCGTCTTCGAGAGCTTTATTTACGTATGGCGTAACAAAGTGGCGATAATCTTCAATGCTGTCAACCTGCCATACGACGTTGTCCCCTTTATTGATGCCGCAAAGTACTTTATCCAGACCCTTCAATCCCGTACTTGCCCATGATTCCATAGCAAACCTTTCTTAGCCCGTGTTTTTCTCGTTCTAATTAGTATACGGTAAAAATCTGCATCCGTCCAGTTACTCAAAAAAAAGGGCACCCGCTATTGACAGGCGCCCTTTAATATCTGAATTCGACTTTATATCCTTATACCAGACCCTGGTCCAGCATTGCATCTGCGACTTTTACGAAACCGGCGATATTGGCACCAGCTACGTAATTTCCAGGTACGCCATATTCTTCGGCGGCATCGAAACACTGCTGATGTATTGCGGCCATGATGTCCTGTAGTTTCTGGTCGACTGCTTCGCTTGTCCATGACAGGCGTTGCGAGTTCTGTGACATTTCCAGGCCTGAGACAGCTACGCCGCCGGCATTTGCGGCTTTTCCGGGACCGTATAGAGTTTTCTTTGCAACAAACTGCTCTACAGCCTCTGGTGTGCTTGGCATGTTAGCGCCTTCTGAAACAACGGTGCATCCGTTGGCTATGAGAGTTTTGGCATCGTTTCCATCGATCTCGTTCTGTGTGGCACTTGGGAAAGCACAATCGCATTTGATATCCCACGGCCGTTTTCCGTCGCGATACTCAACGCCGAACTTGTCTGCGTATTCCTTGATCCGTCCGCGTTTGACGTTTTTCAGCTCGAGTACAAAAGCGAGCCTTTCCGCATCGACACCATCTGGGTCGTAGATCGAACCAGCCGAGTCAGAGAGGCTTACAGCCTTTGCTCCGAGCTCGTTAAGTTTTTGTACAGTGTATTGAGCAACATTACCTGAACCGGAGACGGTACAAACTTTTCCTTCAAACGTGTCATTGTTTGCCTTCAGCATTTCCTGTGCGAAGTATACCGAACCGTAACCGGTAGCTTCCGGTCTGATCAGTGAACCGCCCCAGCTGAGGCCCTTGCCGGTTAGTATGCCGGTGAACTCATTTTTGATTCTTTTGTATTGTCCGAACATGAAACCAATTTCACGTCCGCCAACGCCGATGTCACCTGCAGGTACGTCGGTATCCGGCCCGATGTGTCGTGAAAGCTCTGTCATGAAGCTCTGGCAAAATCGCATAACTTCGTTGTCGCTCTTTCCCTTGGGATCGAAGTCACAGCCACCTTTGCCGCCGCCCATTGGCAGCGTTGTAAGCGAGTTCTTGAATACCTGCTCAAATCCCAGGAACTTCAGGATGCTTGCACAGACGGTGGGATGGAACCTGAGGCCGCCCTTATATGGGCCAAGTGCGCTGTTAAACTCAAATCGGAATCCGCGGTTTACATGTACATTGCCCTTATCATCCTGCCAGGGAACACGAAACATGATCTGTCTTTCCGGTTCTACAATCCGGTCAAGGATTTTGGCATCGACATATTCCGGGTGCTTTTCAATAACCGGACCTAATGAGTCAAGTACTTCTTTAACTGCCTGAAGAAACTCTGTCTCACCATGATTACGCTTTTGAACCGTCTCATAGACGTTCTGGATAATGCTGTTAGCTGCCATTACTGAATCTCCTTGCTTACAAGTTTAATTAAATTTTCATTGATACGGTATCTTTTTGTGGCAATAGTTTGCCATTTAGGTATAATACGGCATGTAGTAATCGTAGTCAATGGCTTTTATTTGCTAATTGTACGGCAAACTTGCCATTTCTCTGATAATATCGGCAAATATATTTGATTTTTGCCGTTATTATGGTATAATCCTTTTCGAGAGCAAAATAAAGGGTTTCAGAATCGGTAGTCTTGCCGTTTAGGAATTATTAAAAATGCAAAAAAAATATGATAAAAAGATAGCAATCCTCAATGTTCTGCGAGAACAAAGCACTCCAATCAGTTCCGCAAAGATTACCGAGCAGCTTTTACTTGGCGGAATGGACTTTAGTGAGCGGACCGTCCGTTTTTATCTCAAGGAATTTGATGAGGCCGGACTTACCGTGCCTTTCGGCAAAAAGGGCCGTAAAATTACCGAGGCCGGTTTGGCTGAGCTTCAATCGTCTCAGATCATTCAAAGCCCCGGTTATCTTTCAGCAAAGATCGACAGAATGATTTATCGCATGAATTTTGATTTGCCTCTACGCAGCGGCACAGTGGTTGTTAACACTTCTCTTGTCGATCCGCATCAGCTTGCCAGTTTTAGCGAAAAGGTATACGAGGTATTTGCCGGCGGATACGCGATGGGTAAATTGATGTCTTTTCTTGGTCCGGGCGAAATTATTGGCGATCTTACTATCCCTGACGACAAGATTGGTTTTTGCACGGTCTGCTCTATTACGATCAACGGTATTTTGCTTAAGCACGGTATACCCATGAGATCGCTTTTTGGCGGGCTTTTACGGCTTAAAGGTGGTAAGGCATTTCGATTTGTCGAGATGATCCACTATGACGGAACTAGCATCGATCCTCTTGAGGTGTTTATCCGCAGCGGAATGACGGATTACCATGGTGCTATACAGG
>VRUF01000056.1:8360-13103 GCA_019456245.1 Planctomycetota bacterium
GGATGGTAATGGTTTGATCGGTGCCAGTTTTCGTGAGGTTCCCGGTGAAAGCCGTCAGCGTCTGCTCCATATCAGTCAGCGTCTGGAAGAAATAGGTCTTGGCGCGATAATGGAGCTCGGCATGCCAGGCCAACCTTTGCTGGAGATACCCGTATCTTACGGCAGGGTTGGAGCCATCGTTGTCGGCGGTTTGAATCCGATCGCGATTCTCGAGGAGCGTGGTTATCGCGCGCTTTCCCGTGCCATGTCCGGTTTACTTGAATATGATAGGCTATTCCATTTCGAGGAATTCCCATCAAAATTACAGCGTTACCTATAAGCCACCACAAAACAGAAGCCCTAATCGCACTTGTCCTCCGTAGCTGGTTTCTTCGTAGCCTACGGCGAAGTAGAATAGCGAAGGGGGAAAGCGGACCGACCTCATTCCTTGCATACTTTTTCCATCAGTTCTTCCAGATATTTTCCTTGGCCTTGCAGATATTCTTTCAGTGAATAGGCCTCTCGTAGCCAATAGCACGCTTCCTCGTCTTCTATTAAAGCAAGAAGTTGTCCCATGTTAGCCGCTGCTAGACAATAGGACTGTGGATATTCGTCTTTTTTATGGATCTCAATCGCTTCCCTGAAACATTCTATCGCCTTCCTTACGTGCTCGATTCGCTCTTCGGAAGTTGCCCCCGGAAGATTTGCAAAAGCTGCCCCCAAGCTGTTCTGGGTTGTTGCATAATTCACCGGATATTCGTCTTTCTTATAAATCTCAAGTGCTTCTTGGTAACATTTTATCGACTCCCTGATGTTCTCGGAAGTCGGCGCCGGAAGATGGCTATAAGCAATCCCAAGGTTGCTCTGGGTTTCTGCGTACTCCACAGGGTATTCGTCTTTCCTTCTAATCTCAAGCGCTGCCCTGTAACAATTAATTGCCTTCCTTAAGTTCTTAGTTCGTTCTTCGGAAGTTGCCGCCGGAAGATATTTATAAGCATTCCCCATGTTATTCTGAACTTCGGCATACTGCACCGGATATTCGTCTTTCTTGTAAAACTCAATCGCTACGGTATAGAATTTTACTGCTTTTTGTATATTCTCTCCTCTGGAGTCGCTCGTTGCCTTGCGAAGTAGATATGTGTTTGCTATACTCGCTTGAGCGGCAGCCTCCCCTTCGTGATCTTTCGCTTTGCGAGAAAGCTTCAAAGCTATCGAATAATACTCTACAGCTTTCAGGTATTTCCTTAAGTGGTAGTAAGAGTTGCCTATCTGAAGATTCAGTGCACCGCTATTCTTATGATCGTTTACAAGTTTCAAGCATTTCTTAAAACCATCAATAGCTTGTATGTACTCTCCGCTCGCAAACAATGTCGAAGCATTCTCGAATAAACGTTTCATTTCCAGGTTCGGTGATTGCGGCAACCCGCCATTATAGTTAATAACATTGATGTTAACATTCCCCCCAGCTTCGATCTTTTCAATCGACACTCCTCCCTGTCCCAGCAACCTATTTTCAATTACCGTATTGGTATTTTTGTGATTAATTTTTTTCCAACCATCTTGGGCTACAAATGTTCCAACAGTGGTAAGGATGATTCCAAGGACAATTATTACTAATCCTATAATAAACTGAGTCATTTTTGTATAATAACCTCCAATCTTAATGTTTAATTAGACAATTTAGTTCCTATAGTTTTCAAATTGATTTTTTGGAAATAGAGAAAATTTAAAGTCCAAGAAAATTTAAGGTCCGCAGTACAGTGTCGGCAAAACAGGTAATTTAGCCGATTCCACCAATAATCATTAGACAATAAACAATAATCAATTATGACCCTTATCCTATCCACAAAACCATTATCCCCCCAAAACCAAAAAAATCAACAACAAAAATTGATTGCCTGCGGCAATCATCCCGACCGAAGCGGAGGGATCCGCATAAATAATTTCGGCGAAGCCGACTCCGTGTAATCCGTGAAACCCGTGGCTAAATATCTTTTTTCTCTGCGTCTCTGCAAGATAAATTTTACAATCCATTCCTTCAAACTACAATACCCCAAAAACCGAAAACCTCAACAACCAAAATCCCCTCAATCAATAGACAGTAGACAATAGAAAATGATCAATTACAACGCCCCAAAATTACCGATCACGACAAAAAAACCCTACAGTTATTGTGCAAAAAAGCACGTCTTTTCAATGCAAAAAAATTCAGTTTTGCAAAAGAATGCAAAAAAAAACACGCTTTTGCGCACTTTTTCAAACCAGCCCAAAACGATGCAAAAATCAGCACTTTTCGGCATTTTCATGCAAAAAACCGCACTTTTCAGCACTTTTCGACTGATTTCAGGTTCAGGGAGTGTTAGATGCTAATTGCTTTCCTTGCTGAGTTTTAAATGTCTTGTTAACCACTTCTTCAGCGATTTTCCCGCCAAATTCGCCATAGAATTTTGCAAGTTGATGTGCATCAAAAACTATTCTAAATTCAACAGAATCGATTTCCTTTGCATTGCGGCACGCGCTGATTATTTGAGATATTTGCGCAATCATATCGGCATCGATACCGTGTTTTTCCAACACCTCCCTAGCCATTACCGTGCTCTGAGATTTATCTGGATTATTGTGTATGTCCACATCGCAGAGAATCGCAGCCGCTTTCACCACAAGCGGACTTCCTCCCTCTTCGCCCTGTATCTGCTCGGCATATTTGAGTATCTCAATGGCATGGTCTATTCGCTGCTGATCGTCCCGGCAGATGCTTTTCATATCTTCAACTAACATATTGCACAAAACGCTGTCTGAGCTAACAGAAGACACTCCCAGGCACTCTTTGGCATATTTACACCACTTGGCGCAGCTAATGTCGAGGCGTGGATTTGTGATCATTTTTTTGCAGCCGGAGCACTTCACCTGCGGATCATCTTTCCAAAACTCTATCGCGGTAGAACACTCGGGGCAACTGATCTCAAAAATATCTTTGGGTTTCCAGAATCTCTGATCCTGACCCGGACACTTTGCCATTTTTTCTGCCTCCTAAAGGAACCTCTAAAAATTCATTTTGGTGACAAACGAATCTTTTCGATTCTGGTCGGCGTCAGGAAAAACAGGCCTTAGCTTCAACTAAGCCCGATTTTCCCTCCTTGCCAGAAATCGAAAATCTTCTACTCGCCGCTCAAAAGCAATTATTAGAGCTACCCTAAAGTTTTACGATTCAGATTACAACATTATACTGCCCACGATTGAAAAGTTCCGTTTTGTCCGCGGTAACTTGCTCGCAAACAAATAGTTACCATTTTACTCGCGTTCATTTACTACCCTTAAGGGTATTACTACTGAATTCTAATGTAACTTGTTCCCGATTGCAAAGAGTACAAATAAATATGGTAAAATGTTCCTTGTGGCGGTAAAATGGGCGATCAGGCTTATTATACTGATCACGATTGAAAATTCCCGTTTTGTCCGCGGTAACTTGCTTGCAAACAAATAGTTACCTTTTACTCGCGGGCATTTACTACCCTTAAGGGTATGGAAAGGTATGCAATGTTTCATGAACTGCTCTGGCAGCAAATTTTCGAACTCGACCGTCAGGATACTGCACAAAGAGCTATGTGTAAGTATGATTTAGAGGCAGACAGCTATGTGATTACAATGCTAAACAGCGAGTATCTGGTTGAGTTGGAGAAAAGGGATATTTTCCGGTTGCAATCCGCTTCTGAAAAAGTAAAGACCGGATTTATTGAGCAGCTTTGTATCCTGAGTTACCTGATCAAATCGAGTCAATTGCCTCCATCAAAAAAGCTGGTCCAGGCTGAGTCACTTCCTGGAGGTGCGTTTTTTTTCCGCGGTCCGCATGTACTTCCAACGGAAAAACTGGAGGATGCCTTTGGGATCAGCCCTACGCTGCTTTATTCGGCTATTGAAGGATTGGGAGCTGAAAAACGTGATTTTGGTGACGCTTCTATTGAATTGCAGGTGCTCAAGCGGGTGAAGTTTACATTTATAGTTTGGGCAGGTGATGATGAGTTCAGTCCGCGAGCGTCGATTCTTTTTGATCAAACAGTTTCCGAGCAATTACCGCTTGACGCCCTGCTGGCAAGCGTGAATTTGGCTGTCGATGCGGTCATAAAGTCAATCTCTTAACAAAACAAAAACCAAAGTCTTTTTTGAGACAAAACTGTAAGTGTCTATGGAAAAAATGGTTACAAATGAAAACATAAATTAACGGGGTTCGACCCCTTTAGTTGCCCGCCGGAAAGGATAGATAGATATGAAGGATGAAACTGCAATTCAAGAGCAACACAGACAGGCAGACGATAAGGTGCGGCAGGATCTGCCGCCGGGCGTCAATCTCGTGCGCACGCTGCGGGGGCACACGGACTGGATCGGGCGCATCGCGTGGTCGCCGGACGGGCGGATGCTGGCGTCACCGTCGACCGACAAGACGATCCGGCTGTGGGATGTCGAGACTGGCAAGTGCCTGCGCACGCTCAAAGAGCACACGAATAAAGTCTTGAGTGCCGCCTTTGATTCGACCGGCGGCACACTGGCCAGCGGGAGTCAAGATAATACGGTCAAGCTGTGGGAGGCGACCGGCGGACGGTTGCTCCGCACCCTCAAAGGCCATCGTGATAGGGTCTATAGCGTGGCGTTTGACCCGGCCCGGCACCAGGTGGTCAGCGCAAGTTATGATAATACGGTCAAGCTGTGGGATGTCGAAACCGGCGAGTGCCTGCGCACCCTCAAAGGCCATCAGAATCACGTCTATAG
>VRUF01000335.1 GCA_019456245.1 Planctomycetota bacterium
CCGGAGCATCCGGCGAAAAAACCGGGATCAAAACCCATGGTTCCTTCGCATGAGCATAAGGGCGAAACTTCTCAAAAGCAGCCTCGTCAATCTGTTTTAACTGGCAAAAGTCTGTTCTCTCCTGCTTCGTAAGCGGCAGCACATCCTCTTTACTAAGCATCATTTTATTCCCGTGTGCCGTGGGCACCTTCTTTTCCTCGCTGATAGCTGAACGCTGATTACTGACAGCTGATTGCCCGTGGTTACTATCATTTAATCCATGTTCATCAAGCATTTTCATAATCTCCGCAGGTGTTTTAGATGTAATCTTCTCGATCAATTTGTAGGGATTCGGTGACCAGCCGCATTTATGGCAATAGCCAAGCCCATTACCCTGTTCAATATACAAATGCATCTTCGTATCATCGCACTCCTGACAGTCAACCCGCAACTGCGAGCCTTCCGTCTTCACTTCCAGCCCAAGCGATGTTAAAAACTCTCTTACGTTACTCATTTATAAAACCTTCCATTAATTTGGTCACATCAATACCTTCAAGCTCAACACCGGCATTTTCAATCGCCTCGATGCTGTCGGCGGTCGGCGATAATCCCGCCGCCTCTATCGCCTTCATCTCCCGTTCGATCCGTTCAGCATGCTCGTTAAATCGCTCCTGCCTTTGGCTGTACCACGGGTGTTCTTTTCGCTTTATGTATATAACTCCGCGCCGTTTCTTTTGCTGCTCATTCCGACAAGCAATACACATCTTCTCGCAATGCCAGTGCCCATTCCCGCAGACAGTACAAACTCGGTCGCTGTACACATGACCATTCCGACGAACAACCGTTCTTCTTTTGCCTTTCCTCAGCACAGTGGCACTTCCGTTTCCGCCGCCTTACGAATCATCGCATCAATACTCGATTCCAGGTATTTAACACTTCCATCGATCCGGATTGTTTTCATACCGTTAGCAATAAGTCTCGCGCGTATCCGATAGAACTTAGAGCGTGAAATGCGAAGTTTTTTATGAACCTCAGTAGGTCGAAGAAGTTGCTCACCCATTATATCCCCCTCCTGATCTGGATACCGTACAAACCCTGTTGAATTGCTTTCACCTGCCGTTCGTCGAACAAGCGTATCAAACCAATCCGCTGGACTGCTTTGATACGGAATTTGCGGATAATGTATGCTATCCGCTGCGGTGGTTCGCCAAGCTTATCGGCGATCTGTGAAACTGTCAGTTGGTTTGCCATTTGTTACTCCCTTGTAATTAAACAGTAATATTTTTAGCTGTTCAAAACGCAGGAGTTTGCGCAGGCGCACCGCCACCACTAAATGTGTAAGTGCTTGTAAAGGCGTGACTTAAAAAAATGATTTTATTTTATTTGCGCAGTTGAAAACGCAGTAATAATGGCTAATCTATCTTGTCGGCTTCAAACTCCAGCATCGACTTTGCTTGCTTTAGAAACTCTTTAGCCCTGGCTTCTTTAACTTTGAGTTTTTCTGCTATGCGTACGATTGATGGGTAATCAGGATTTTTCCCCGATTTGTAGTCCTGGAACATATTATAGATATCCCAGTGTTCGGCCTGAATTTCCTCACTATAAGCATCCATGCTGCCTTCAGAATCCTTCCAGCCTTTTTTCGTATCGTATCTCTGTCTTAGTTGTTTTCGCATCGTCCAGGCAAGAGTCGTCCTTACACTTCCATCTGTTGACCCTACTAGCTTTGCAATCTCCTCAGAATTTGCTTTTGGGTGTTTAATGACAATACTTCCTACTCTGACATTTAGTGGTTTTACGGATTTTTTATTGGCTTCATCCTTTGGCGACTCCTCCTCAGTAACGATCTCCCATCGTTTAAATAAAAATTCCGGAATCGGAATAAGCCCCTCCTTGCTGCAAAGATGTTCCGAATATGAATCACCATTGGGTAATATAGTTCTAATCGGTACGATCATGTGGCGTTTAGTACAGCCAGGGCAACGAATTTCATCCGCATCCGGCAGTGATCTAAGCACCCTCATCTTTAAAAGCTGCTCTAGCCTGCCTTCAGGCCACTTCTTGACTTCGTATGCGACAATGACATTGCCAACCCGGCTTTTAGCTCTTTTCGCAAGACTTTTTATGTGTTCCTCCAGTTCCATCATTTCGCCCCTTCGGTTTTCTTAGCTGCCAAAAGTTTTCCTCTAAACTTCCATTTTTTGCTGACATGCTCACG
>VRUF01000057.1:0-3355 GCA_019456245.1 Planctomycetota bacterium
CGAGGTAATAGAAGGTTTGCCAAGCGCAGTTGAGGACGAAGGCGTTGGACCTGTCGAGATCGCTGCCGATGCCATTGAGGGTGCGTGGTTGCTGGTGGAAGATGTTCTGGATTGGCTCCTGGGCGGCGATACTGCCAAGGAGTCGACGATTGGAACTCAACTCGAACTGACCAATTGATCAGTTTTTCGCAGTCGTTCGTTGTTTTTTCCCATTCCGGAAGGGGGGGGGTGAGTGAGGGGATTAAGCAAGTTGCATCGCTTGTCGGGTGATCGGCTATTCATATCTGAGCAAAAAGCTACGAATTTTGGCAAATCGCTAATTGGCTATATTTGAGTGTTGTGACGATAATAGTGATGAAATGGATTTGATGCTATATATTACTAACTGATCTGATGGGGGAAAATGCTATGGAATCTGAAAAGAATACTACAATAGTTCTCGCCGATGATCACGAGATTATGCGGGAAGGGCTAAGGACGCTTATCGAACGCGAGCCCGGAATGGAGGTTGTCGCAGAGGCAAGTACCGGTACTGAGGTAGTCAGTTTTGCGGACAAGTATGCTCCTGATGTTGTTGTGATGGATGTGCATATGCCGCTTATGGACGGGGTTGAGGCCTCACAACGTATTCTCGACAAAAACCCGAATATAAAAATACTCATCCTTTCTGCGGTTTTAACAAGGCACATAATAGATCAGGCAATAAGTGCCGGTGTTCTTGGTTTGATGATGAAAGAGAGTGCTTTCTGTGAACTGTGTTCTGCCGTTTTCGCGGTTAACAAGGGAGAAAGGTATTTTTGTTCGCGAATTATGCATGTAGTTGCAAACAGCTATGTCGGGCGTTTATGCCATACTGAGGAAGAATGCGATTTATTGACGGAATGCGAGAGCGAAGTTGTACGTCAGTTCTCGAATGGTAAAAGCTCCAAGGAGATAGCCCTTGCGATAGACATGAGCGGCAAGACCGTTGATGCTTATCGACGGAGGATTATGGAAAAATTGCGGTTAAACAGTACCGCAGAGCTAGTCAAATACGCACTTCGCAGCGGTCTGACGAACCTGTGACAAACTGTGTTGATGTTTCGGATGCAGTTGGGGCATGGTGGTGATCCGGTAAAATACCAGGCGAGATAGCCAATTACGTTGATCATTTTTTTTTTTAATGACGACACAGGCAATATGATATTTGTGAAAACAAATGAAAGTCAGGCTGGTTCCTGGGGGGGACAGTCTGACTTTATTTTCTATCGATACGAAAAAACCAGACAACCGGTCTGTTGACATATATATTGTTTAAATAGGAGAAATCTACGTGATAACCAAAGGACCGTTTAGACACAAAAGTAATAAATTCAGCAATGATTGCGAAGACAGACGTATCACAGCCTTTGCATTTACCAAGCATGGCGATGGTGTTGAGATTAAGATAATCGGTTGCTTTCAGATAAAGCAGGCTCCAAATCAGCCATTCTACAGCAAAGGCATCATTACTGTTCAGGGCCGACCATTTTCAGTCTTTGATCTTCAGGCACTGGCTGGCTTGAAAGCGAAGAAGGTAACAGCCGAATCATGCATCATTTTGCTTGATTGCGATGACGATCTTAATTCTTTCAGCAGGGCAATTATCGTTGACGATGTTACCGAGATGCTCAGTATTGCCGACCGGAGTATGGCAGACGTTGGCATTGAGAATCTTTTTGGCAGTCAATTGCAAATGTCAGAAAAAGCTGCTTCACCGGATTTCCCCGAAATCGGTGAGCAGAAGACGGGCGGCCTGAAACCTCATGGTCTCAAAGGGCAACGGAACGCATACGCGTAGGAATAGCATCATGGCGCATCGGTGCCAGTCTTTGCCGGTTCGTTGTGCGATGTGAGGTGCTGCTATGAGGTTTTCTGTCACTTCAGATTACTTACGACCTTTGCTACTTCCTTGCAGCGGCGGGTAATCTCGCTCCAGTTTCCCGCGACTATATCTTCATTTTTAGCGATCCATGTACCGCCACATGCCAAAATGATCGGCAATTCTAAATAGCTGGAAAGATTATTTGCGTTTATACCGCCTGTGGGTATGAACTTTACGCCTGTATGCTTATACGGTGCCGATATCGCGTTTAGATATTTAATTCCGCCGGATGCCTCTGCCGGAAAAAATTTTAATGCTTTACAACCCAGCGAAAGGGCCATTTCAATATCAGTAGGATTGTTGATCCCGGGAACAAAAGGCAGGTCGATGTCCCGGGCTTTTTTGACGACGTCGGGGTTGAAGCCCGGAGCTACCGCAAAGGTTGCGCCGCAGTCTTTAGCTTTTTGCAGGTTTTCCGGCGTTAATACGGTTCCTGCACCTAAGATCAGCTCGCCTCTTTTATCTGCTAATAACGAAATAACATCAGCTGCTGCATCCGTTCTGAAAGTGATCTCGGCAACGGGAAGTCCACCTTCGATTAATGCGTCGGCTAACCCTAATGCATGATCAACCGATTCAATCGCGATTACTGGAATAACGCCGTATTCCGCAAGTTTGTCTAAAATATTTGTACTCAATTTTTACTCCTTATTTTTCCGTTCATTAGTATGAGGGTCAATCCGGAATTTTCTTTGATTTGGGTCGGTCCTTTCTGTTTGAAAATAACCATGTGACGTATCTCGTGTCACTCCAAACTTTTCCTGTGCTTGCGACGTGAGTGGTTTTTGGGAACTCGACGTAGAGACTGTCTCCTGAGATTTTTGCGATCTCTTCATAAACGACTTGGCTGCCGAAGCGCATGGCATCCTCTTCGCCTGCGAATATGCGCGTTGGGACGTGTTTGTATTCTTTTACCTGTTGTTTTAGCTCGGTGAGGTATGCCCCTGATGGTGTCGATCCTACTTGACCTATGGGCCAGCCGGCGATGGAGATCGCTGCCGCGAAGAGGTTGTGGTCGGCTTTTAGGAATTCCCAACATGCTTTGCCGCCGTATGAGAAACCTGCAAAGTATATTCGGTCGTTGTCTATGTTTATGTTTTTGTCGTCAATTAAGTTTTGGACGAGGGCTAGTGTTGCTTGTGTGTACCAGCCATTTTCGTTTACCGCGGGCCAATCTGGATGGTAGGGGGTCGGGGCACCCATTTTTCCTTTTGGGAAGTATGGCGCGGGGATTGTTTCCAACGGCGGTATCTGTGCTATAAGGCTGAAACATTCGAATTCGGGTTTGTGGTAGTAATTTGTGAAAAGGTATCTGGCGAAACCGACCTGTTCCATGCTGCGTATGTTGTCTGTTCCGATGCCGCCTGAGCCTGATACGCTGATGACGAGAGGATATTTCTTTGCGGGGTCGTAGTTGCGGGGAAACATGAAGCGGTATGGCAGATCGTTATT
>VRUF01000057.1:3365-12810 GCA_019456245.1 Planctomycetota bacterium
GCGTGGCCGTAGAGGGTTCCTTTGCCCAGGAAGTATTGGTACGAAATGGATTTTATGCGGACATTTTTCGCCGGCTGGAGGATTAGCCATGCGTATCGCTGGCCTTTGTAGCGAGATGTTGCTTCGATGCGGCCATCTGATGTGAGAGTTTGGAAGCGTGTGTGCAGGTGTGGTTTTAAGATAACATTTTGTAAGCTGGGGTTATCCGAATAACCGATACTTATTTTTATTGGGCCTGGACCGGTGTAATCTGCCCGGACTTTGTGGAAGTTTATTTCGCAGCCTGATGGAGAGCCTATTGCCGGAGAGATCAGGCAGGGGATAGCGTTTACTGTGGCTGGTGTCCACTTGGCCATGTCGGCGGGGGAGTATTCTTTCTTGATCCGGATGATTTGAGGCTGGGCCGGGGTGGAGTATGCCGATGCTGGCTGGAGGGGCCAGAGCAGGGCGATCAGACAAAATATAAATAGTTTTTTCATAGCGTTCACAGTTTTCGATCAGTTTGAGTATCTTACATTATAGCTAAAAAGCGGTGTTTGGCAATGGACAGGGGATATTTTTGTTGTCGGGTTGGTTGTGGCAGAATCTCTGTTTGTTTGTTATACTCCTTTATTCTATGGAAACTAAAATTATTACAATTGATAACGTGAAAACGGATGCTTCGGCGATAAAGGCTGCTGCCGGGATTCTTGATGGGGGGGGGTTGGTTGCATTTCCTACTGAGACGGTTTATGGGATTGGCTGTATGGTATCGAGTGAGGCTATAGAGCGGCTTGATGCGGTTAAGAATCGGCCTCAGGAGAAGCGGTATACTTTGCATATTGGCGATGAGAGTCAGTTGGCGGAATATGTGCCTGTTGTGGGTTTGAGGGCAAAGAAACTGATATCTAAGGTTTGGCCCGGGCCTTTGACGGTTGTTTTTCAGTTGAATGGGGAGGATTTGAAGAAGCAGAGGGAGAAATTAGGGGATGATTGCTTTGAGATTCTTTATCGTGATGGATCCATTGGTGTTCGGTGTCCTGATGACCCCGTCGCCGGGGCCCTGCTTTCGGAGACGAAATCGGCGATAGTTGCTCCCAGCGCAAACCTTGCCGGTGAGGCACCTGCGACAAGGTGGAGCGAAGTTGAAGCGGTTTTTTCCGGTAAAATTGATGCCATTCTTGTCAATAACAGTGGCAAAAAGGACGGAAATTTTGCGTGAAGGTGCTGTCAGTAAAGGACTTATAAACGATCTGTCGGTCATTAATATTACATTTATTTGTACCGGAAATACCTGTAGAAGTCCTATGGCTCAGTGGTTTTGCCAAAAATATCTGTCGGAAAAATTTGGATGTGATATTGACGGGACCGAGCTTATGGGTTATAAAGTACGGTCTGCTGGCGTTATGGCAATGGGTCAAATGCCTGCCAGTAAAGAAGTTATTGAGATTTTTGAAAATAAAGGCATCGACGTTAGTAGTCATTTAAGCAGGCAAGCTGATGCAGCGTTGCTTGAAGAGAGCGATTTTTTGTTTGTCATGAATGGCAGCCATCGCGATATGATTATTGCTATGTGTCCTGAAGCGAGTAACAGATGTTTGCTGCTTGACGATGATAGAGATGTTCCTGACCCCATCGGGCAGGGGATGCGTATATATAATGCGTGCGCCGAACATATTGAAGAAGCTGTGAAAGAAAGATTGTGCGAGATATTGAAATGAAGATTGCAGTTGCAAATGACCATCGTGGAGGCAAAGCGATAGAGCAGGTTAAGGCTATAATAGCACAACTTAACCATGAGTGCCTGGATTTTGGGAGCAGTATCGAAGGTCCTGTTGATTATCCTGACGTTGCTTTTCAGGCTGCAGTGGCAGTTTCTGAAAACAAAGCTGACCGGGCGATCCTGGTTTGCGGTACGGGTATAGGTATGAGTATCGCCGCTAACAAGGTTAAGGGCGTTCGTGCAGCTCTTTGCTACGATGAGCTTAACGCGCAGATTTCCCGACAGCATAATGATGCTAATGTACTGTGCCTTTCGGGTGATCTTCTTGGATCGTCAGCACTGAGAAAGATTGTTGAGACTTGGTTAAAGACAGAGTTTTCGGGCGGTCGTCACCAGAGGCGCGTAGAGAAAATAACCGCTATCGAGGAAGGCCAGGATCCACGCACAATTAGCGATTAATCGAAAATTGGCTTTGTAAGACCGTAGATGTGCCGCTGACATGAAGTGAGTGGTTGTAAGGAGATACATCATGGCCGGAAGGATTCCGAGAGTAGTTGTAGTTGGGCCATCATATGTGGACATGACATTAAAGTGTCAGGAGATTCCGTGTTCTGGCGATATTGTCGAGGGTTCCGCTTTTTCCTTTTCGCCGACCGGTTCAGGTCCGAATTCTGCTATCGAGGCATCTTTATGCGGTTGCGAAGTCGATCTTATTACCAAGGTTGGCGATGATGTACTGGGTGGATTGATCCGAGATGGTCTTGGGCGGCACGGAGTCCGGACGGATTTTGTTTATACGGCCCAGGCCATAAGTACGGGGGTTAGCGTTACAATGGTAAATTCGCTGGGCGAGAATACTGTTTGCGTATCCCATGGCGCAAACCGTGCTTTAGTCAGCGAGGACATAGGTTATGCCTCGGTTGAGCAACTTATCTCCATGGCCGATATCTGCCTTATTCGCGGCGATCTTCCCCCTGAAACGGTCAAAATGGCGATCAAGACAGCTAGCCTTTACAAGACAAAGGTGGCTTTGGAAATATCGATGGATATTCAAGCTATCAGTGAAATTAAAAGTTTTGAGTGTCCCGGCGAGTATTATCTTGTCGATATACTTATGCCTAATCTTCGTTCATCTGTAATTGCAGCAGAGTCGGTTGCAGGGTTTACACACAAGCTGAAGTTCGTAGGCTCCGAACTGGTTGCACGCGGTATCGAATGCGTAGTTCTGACAACCGGTACACATGGTTATTTCTTATTTGACCGTGATGGTGTTACGAGTTTCCCCAGCTTTGAAAGTGAGCACGTTTTTAACGAAAGTTGTTCAGACGATGCATTTGCGGGAGCATTTACCGCGTCACTTGGAGCAGGTGACACTGCCAGAGAAGCGGTGAAATTTGCCGCGGCAGCTGTTGCAGTAGCGTCGAGTAAATGCAGTAGCCAGGATACAATGCCGACCAAGGATGAGATAATCGAACTGCTTCAGAGAAAATCGGATTAACCGATTTTTAAATGTAACGATCAAAAATTAAAATGGGTCTTAGTTTGTTATGAGTGAAGCTGAGGTTTACAAGAAGGAAAACCAGCGTGTTTCTGCCAGCGAAGTGCTTCAGAGTATAGCTGGCGGAATGGAAATCAAACTGAGCGGTTGTACGATTTCCGGTTCGCTGGATATTAACAGGCTTTTTGTCAAGGACGAGAATTTCGATACTAAGAAAGTTGTTACCCGAACGGAAGATTCCAAGACGGTCGTTACACTGGCCCAGCTTGTGTCCTTTAACAGATGCACGTTTGAGGGTGATGTCTGTTTTTCGTCCCCCTGGGAAAAGCCCGGTGAACTGGAAGTTGTTTTCAAGCGTGATGTGGTTTTCAATTCATCTGCTTTTTGCGGTCAGACGCGGTTTAGCGGATCAATATTTCGCGGATTAGCGGGTTTTGACGGTTGTACGTTTGAGCGTGTTGCAGCTTTTCGAGAAGTTTATTTTCATTCGCGTTCGATGTTTCGGACGGTGTATTTTAACGGATACGCGTTGCTTGGCGGATCTATTTTCAGGAAGGAGGCCCGTTTTACCAATAGCTGTTTCGGTAAGGGAGGTAATTTTTCGGGGATTGTTTTTGAAGAGGCGGCAGATTTTTCGGGAGTTCATTCTCAGAGCAAATCGGTACCGATCTATGATTCTGTGAAATTTTGCCGGAGCAGTTTCGGAGATGGCGAGAGTTTCTGGCGTTTTATCAAACAGGCTTGCCAGGAAGCGGGCCATTATCATCATGCCGGTGAAGCGTTCTATAACGAACGTTGTACACATTTCTGGCGTCAGTTGCGGGGTACGGACTATTCGAGTTTGTCATCTTTCGGAAAGTTTTTTCGGCTTTTAAAGGGCGTGCGCCTTGTGCCTGAATTTGTTTTCGGGCGGTTGTTGTTCGGTTTTGGCGAAAGACCCACACGCATACTCCTGGCAAGTGCGTTTATTATCCTTGCTTGCGGATTGTTTTATTCAAATGGAGATCTTGCCGAGGTTGTTCAGCGAGGCGCTCCAGCAAATGTTGAGATGTCATTTTTGGATGGGTTGTATCTAAGTACGACGACTTTTACGACGCTTGGTCCCGGTGATATTTATCCTGATCGAGAGCATGGTTTGACACGGGTGGTGTTTATTTTCGAGGCGATCAGCGGAGCGTTTTTGATGGCGCTGTTTGTAGTGGCGTTGGCGAAACGTTTTTCGCGAGGGTAATTAGTCGATAGTCGTTTGTCGTTAGGGGAGGATTTGGCCATTCGGCCGAGACTTTTTTTATTTTGCCTGGCCTGATTTTCTTAGTTTGTCTAGATTTTCCCAGTATTTTGTTAATGCATTGGAGCCGGTTTTTATGATCTGGTAACTGGTGTTGGGGAGTCTGCCATTGAAGGATTTAATTACTTTCAGGTAGCCTGCGGTTTCGAGTTTTTCTATATGACGGGAGAGATTTCCTCTTGTTAAACTAAGTGTTGTAAGCAGGAAATTAAAATCGGCTTGTTCAATTCCCGTTAGAATCATCATGATCCTTAGTCTTGCGGGCTCATGGATAATTTTGTCAAACTTCATTGGCTGTGCCTCCTTCAATGTGGGAGATTTCCTTTAGTTTTTTTAAGGCGTGTCGGCTGTAAAGGTGGCCGATCACAAAAGGCAAAAAGCCGTAGCCTATCATTGGAAGGCATATACTAAATATACAGAAATTTTCGGTAGTAAAAAAAAGCGGTACACCTGCAAGGATCAATATTGCGTGAATAGTATAAAGTATCGGATAAACCAGGTAGATCGGTCCCATTCTTGGGCTTTTAAAAAAATACCATCCGCAGACCGCATACGGAACCATGTACAATACTGAAACAGGCTGCAGATATTTGTATGAAATATAACCCTTTAAAGCCAAATGCCAACTGCCGAAAATACAAATGAAAAATATCACTGCACCGACAATTTCTAAACATATCTTTTTCTTTGATGATTTTTGAACTGGTAGTGTTGCGGTTCCTTCTTTGCCGTAAGTCCATTTATCTATCAGTTGGTCCAACATTCCTCGATTTTTGCCGCCAAACTTTTTAAGAACGATAATTATAAAAATCGATATGGCAGTTAATACAGCAACTAAAACAGCAATACCAACACAACCCAAGATCATATTCCCTTTCCTGAACCCTGCTACTGCCAAAGACAACGAAAATCCAACAAGACCTGCGACGAACATGCTAAATGGCATTATCATTGCCACCAAAACCATAATAGTCAGAGTTCGATTTTGGGCGTATTTTCGTGCCCATTTTGGTATTTCTTTTAGATTTTCGGCGTTCTGAGGTTTATTATTTTGTTGCTTGTGCATGATATTACTCCTTTTTAGGGTTTTTGGTTTTCTGGTTCGCTTTATAATATACTGCAAACATGTTTGCAATGCAAACTAAAAATTTGAAAAAAGTTGAAATCTATTCAGGAAATAACAAAATCGGGCTTTTTGGGATTATAAGGGCAGTTTTTTTTGGTGGTGCTGGTGGTGAATAGTGTTGGGTGGAGGGTGGCACCAAGATTTTTGGCGTTACCTTAATAATATGTTTCCAGGCTGGGAAAGGCATAGTTTTTTGCAGAGTTTACATATTTTTGTCGGCGTTTTATTCGGAGAGCTTGCGCTGCCTCGCTCCTGTGGCTATCATGCTTATGCCGATTAAACGTGTCTGGAATGTACGTGCCATTTTTTTTTGGGTGCACACTCGGGGGGGGAGGTAATTAATATGTTGTTTCTTGACAAATGGTGCGGCTTTGTTATCATTTTTATCGTAAAAGCTATATGCAAGTGGATTAAAAATTTCAGCTTTTGAGGTTTTAATGCGAAAAGAGGTTGTGTTACTTACCGTTGAGGATGACGACGGTCATTTCTGGCTGATTCGGCGGAATCTGCAGCGCGAGGGTATCCCTAATAAGATTGTCCGGTTTGCAGATGGGCAGGAAGTGCTGGATTATCTTTTTCGCTTGGGGGATGGGGAGCAGCGTGAGGGACATACGGCATATCTTATGCTGCTGGATATTCGGATGCCTAAAGTCAACGGTATAGAGGTGCTCAGGCAAATCAAGGACGATGAGAACTTGCGGAAGATCCCGATTGTGATGCTTACAACAACTGATGATCAAGCTGAAATAGATAAAAGTCATAAACTTGGCTGCAGCTTGTATATTGTAAAGCCGATAGAATATGCTGATTTTGTTGATACGGTCCGTAAATTGGCGAGATTCCTTGCGATTGTTGAAATTCCTGAGATCGTGTGATTATTGCAGGTGGGCAAAAAGATGTTAGAGAATACGGTAATTCTGATAGCTGAAGATGATGCAGGTCACTTTGCACTGCTAAAGAAGGATCTTTGGCGAAGCTGTGTTGCAAACGATATCATCCAGTTCAAGGATGGTCAGGAGATACTGGACTTTCTTTTTAGAGAAGGCCAGGGGCCTGTGCGTGAAGATAATTGCCGGTATATACTGCTTCTTGATATTCGAATGCCTAAAGTTGACGGCAAGGATGTTCTCAGACGTATGAAAGAAGACGAGGAACTGAAAAAGATCCCGGTGATTATGTTGACAACGACCGATGATCCCGGTGAGATTGCGAGATGTTACGATATGGGTTGCAGTTTCTACGTTGTCAAGCCTACAGATTACAATATGTTTATGGATGCTGTAAATAACCTTGGCACTTTGTTGTCACTGCAAGGAGTTTCCATGCCGATTGTTCAAACTGACAGGTCAGTTTGAACAAAATGTCTAATGATTAATGAAGGATACGGCCATTCGGCCGAGGCAATTTCATAAAAACAACTGTTAGCGAGAGACTTTTAGATGCATATCAGCAAGAGCGAAAAGTTATGTCTAGCAGTTGGAGTGATTATTGCGGCAGTGGGGGTTTGTTTTTTTTTGCATTTAAGATCGGACTTGCCGGCGGGGGGTAATATATCGCAAGAGGTATTATCCATTGAGTCAGATTGGCCTGTTTATAGGGGGAATCCGCAACTTACGGGGTTTGCCGATGGTTCGCTTGGAGAGCGGCTTGAGGTTTTGTGGAAATTTAAGACGGGTGGAGCGGTGACGTCTTCGGCGGTAGTGTATGACGGTACGGTTTTTATCGGTTCGGCAGACCATAGCTTGTACGCGATAGACGTTTTGGGTGGAACGGAAAAGTGGTCTTATGAGACGGGGGATGTAATAGAGGGTTCCGCGTGCGTTGGGTCGGATACGGTTTATGCGGCATCGACTGACGGGTTTGTTTATGCGCTGGATTCGCGAACGGGCCTGGAGAAATGGAAGTTCGAGACGGGCGGTAAGATCATGGGTTCTGTTAATCGGGCCTATGCGCCTGACGGCGTTGGTTTGCGTTTGTTCGTCGGCAGCTGGGATAATTCGATATATTGCATCGATGCCGAAAGTGGTAAGGCGGTTTGGGAATATGAGACTGATTACTATGTCAACGGTGCGCCCGCGATTGATGACGGGTTGCTGGTTGCCGGCGGTTGCGATGCGGTTATTCATGTGGTTAATACGGCTGACGGCAGTGCGGTTAAGAAAATAGATGCAGGGGCGTATATTGCAGGATCGGCTGTGTTCGAGGGGGGTGAGGTTTATCTTGGTAATTATGAGAACGTGTTTATGAAGGCGGATGTGACTGTTGGCGAGATCGTTTGGAATTTTACGGAGTCGGATGATGCAATCGTTTCTTCGGCTGCGATCAGTGAGGAGTATGTGGTGTTCGGGGGGCAAGATAACCTGGTGTACTGTCTGAATCGCAGCGATGGTTCGGTTGTTTGGAAGTTTCGCACGCTTGGGAAGGTCGACAGTTCGCCGGTGATATGCGATGGGAAAGTGGTTGTTGGTTCGGGGGATGGGAGGCTTTATTTGCTTAGGCTTTCGGATGGGGGAAAACTGTGGTCGTATGAGATTGGCGAAGCTATTATTTCTTCGCCTGCGATTGTCGATGGGGTGGTTATTATTGGAAGCAACGATGGTTATGTTTATGCTTTTCGAAGTTTGGGTCAGGCGGTGGTCGAATGAGGATCGCACATCTTATGCCGGGTTCCGGGGGAGCGTTCTACTGCGAGAACTGCCTTCGTGATGCGACTTTGGTTCGTGCTATGATTCGGGCCGGTCATGATGTTTCGATGATACCGATGTATCTGCCGCCGGTTGGCGGTGATGCGGAAGGTTTGCCGGGCAGCGGGGAGATGTTTTTTGGGGGAGTTAACGTTTATTTGCAGCAGAAGTTTTCGATTTTTCGCAAGACACCGCGTTGGTTTGACAGGATGTTTGACAGCCGAAAGATGCTTAGGTGGGCTGGCGGTAAGGCGTCGATGACGAGCACGAAAGATCTTGGTGAAACGACGGTTTCGATGCTTGCCGGGGAGAGCGGAAGGCAGTGGAAAGAACTTAGACGTTTGGTTCAGTGGTTGTCTCTGGATGCGAATCGTCCCGATGTTGTGGTGCTGAGCAATGTTTTGCTGGCGGGGCTTGCAGAGTCGATCAGGAAAAGCCTTGGTGTTCCGGTTGTTTGTCTGTTGCAGGATGAGGAGGGGTTTGTGGATTCTCTGGGGGATGATTATTCGGGTAAGGCCTGGGATGCGATCAGGGGATGCTGCGGTGATATCGATCTGTTTATTTCGGTCAGCCGTTATTATGCGGAGATTATGCGTGAGCGGCTTGGGCTTGACGAGGGTAAGGTGCGTGTTATCAACGGCGGGTTGGATATTAGCGAATATGATGTATCCGAGATTGGGCCCGATGTTCCAGTTATAGGATTTCTTTCGCAGATGTGTAAGGCGAAGGGGCTTGGGGTGCTTGTTGATGCGTTTATCGCGCTCAAGTCGGAGGATGGGTTGGGGGATATTCGACTTAAGATATGCGGTGGTAAGAGTGGGGCTGATGAGGAATTTATTAGGGGAGTTAGGGAGAAATTGGCGGGGGCGGGATTTTTGGACGATGTAGAATTTGTCGAAGGGTTTGAGCAGAGTGATCGGGTGAGGTTTTTGCAGGGCGTTTCGGTTGTTTCGGTTCCGGAAAGACAAGCGGCGGCTTATGGGTTGTATGTGATAGAGGCGAATGCTGTTGGGGTGCCGGTTGTACAGCCGGACGCTGGCGTTTTTGGCGAATTGATCGAGGCGACCGGGGGAGGGGTTGTTTATTCGGGTAATACGGCAGAGGCATTGGCGGAGGCATTGAGGGAGTTTTTGGTGGATGGAAAGTA
>VRUF01000336.1 GCA_019456245.1 Planctomycetota bacterium
TTAGACGAAAGTTCGATTGTCGAACCCTGAGGTGGGGAGTTTTGTCGAGATGATGGTCAACGAGCAGCTTGGGAACTTTCTCGAGGAGAACCCGGCTTATGCGAAGAGGGTATTGAACAAAGCTATCCAGGCGTCGGCTGCTCGTGAGGCTGCTCGTAAAGCTCGTGAGCTTACGCGGCGAAAAGGTGCGCTTAGCGGCGCGAATCTGCCGGGTAAGCTTTGGGATTGTTCGAGCAAAGATACGATTTCGACGGAGTTGTTTGTCGTTGAGGGAGATTCGGCGGGGGGTTCTGCAAAAGGCGGGCGTGACAGAAAGCTTCAGGCGATATTGCCTTTGAAAGGTAAGATCCTGAACGTTGAAAAGGCCCGGCTCGAGAAGATGCTGGGTCATGAAGAGATACGTACGATCATCAGTGCGCTTGGTACGGGGATCGGGACGGATGAGTTTAATATTGAGAAGTGCCGTTACGGTAAGATTATTTTGATGACGGATGCCGATATTGACGGTGCTCATATTCGAACGCTTTTGCTGACGTTTTTCTTCCGGCAGATGCCGGAGCTGTTTACGAAGGAGAAAATTTTTATTGCCCAGCCTCCTTTATACGAAATAAAGATCAAGGGCAAGCGTAAGAGCGAGTATGTTCTTAACGAAGAGCAGATGCGCAAACGGATGGAAGATCGTGGTCTTGAGGGGACGCGCCTGGTCGTTCGCGGAGAAGATAACAAAACTACGGAGATCTCGGGTGAGAAGTTAAATACGCTTACGAAAATGCTCAATGATGTTGAGCGGTTTGTGGATGTGCTTGAAAAGCGCGGCATTGTGTTTAGGCAGTTTGTGAAGGAGAACCTTGACAGTCAGCGTCTTCCTATATTCCATATTCGGGTTGAAGGGGAGAGCAGTTTTTACCAGATTAAGGAAGATTACGAGCAGGAGGTTGCGAAACTTGAGGCAGGCGCCGAGATCGCCGAGGGCGTTGAAGAGGGAGAAGAGGCTTTGAAGTTTGTTGCCGAAGAGCTTCATGAGATATTGCGGATCAACGAGATATCACGGCGACTTGGCGAAGAGTACGGTCTTAGCCTGAACGATTTTCTTTTGAAGACACAGAGGTCTGTCGCGGGTGAGGCACTTGCGACTAAGTTCCAGATAGTTCATGGAGACGATGTTCTCGACGTTGCCTCGCTTGGAGGAGTTTGCCCGGCGATGAGGGAGGTCGGTGCCAAGGGAGTTGAGATCAAGCGGTTTAAGGGTCTTGGCGAGATGAACAGCGACCAGTTGTGGGATACGACGATGGATCCGGAGAAGCGGACGCTTTTACAGGTTAAGGTTGAAGATGCCGGGGAAGCAGACCGGCTGTTCAGTATTTTAATGGGCGACAACGTTGAAAAGCGTCGTAATTTCATCAGGGAGCATGCTCTGGAAGTAAAAAATCTTGACGTTTGACAAAAAAAATGTCTAATGTCTAATGATTAATGTCTAATGAAGGCTTTCCGCCTTCGGCGGATTTCGCTTCGCTCAACTTTGGCCGAGGCTGTTTTCTTGAATATTTATAATGGGCGGTATAATTTAAAGGGATTTTACGATGGCAAAATCTATTCGGATGCTGGTTGCGGGATTGCTGCTGTTTGTTCTTTTTAGCGGCTGTAATTTTAACAAAAAGAAAGAGGAGGTCGTGGTTCCTACTAGCGAGGAACTGAAGAGGGTGGAGTTGAACAAGCGGCTTGATCGCAAATGGGACGATGCGAATGCTCATTACGATCTCGGTAAGATCTACCTGGCGGACGGTATGTTGAGCCAGGCGGAGAATGAGTTTGCCATTGCGATGGGGTATGATCCGGTACACTGGGATTCAGCGGCGGCGATGATTCGTACTCTTGTCGAGAGCGACCAGCAAAGCAAAGCGAAGATTCTTGCGGAAGACTATATCAGACGCGGGCGGTATTCGGCGTCTGCGTCTTTGCTTTTGGGTAAGGCTTTCCAGAAAGAATATTTCGACAAGTATGCTCTTACCTGTTTTGAGCAGGCTTTGCGTATCGCTCCCGATTCTGCGGGACTAAATAAAGAGGTTGGTTTTTATCATCTTAGTAAGAAGGACAATGTCCGTGCGGTGTCGTACCTAAGGCACAGTTTTGAGATAGATCCTCGTCAGGCAGATGTTGCACGAGCGCTGGGCAAGCTTGGCGTTACAGTG
>VRUF01000058.1 GCA_019456245.1 Planctomycetota bacterium
TTCGCTGCGAACGATCTCGATCTTCTTCTGCCATCGGGCGTTTTTCTGGTCCGACGGGTCAATATCTTCCGAGATCAGCTTCAGATTGACCTTGACAGTTGACAGGGGATTCTTGATCTCGTGAGCTAATCCGCCGGTAAGCTTGCCAAGCTCTTCAAGCTGTTTTTGCGTCTCGGTATCCGCACCGCCGCCAGCCTTACTTCGAAAAACAGCAAAAGCCAAACCAGACAGAACCACACCTGCTATCAAACCATAAATAAATTCCATCAATGCAGAAACTCCCGTCAGCAATTAACTACAGCAATACGCAATATCATAGTTACTCTACCTTAACCTGTCAAGTACATCCTAAAAACATTGAGTTGACGGCGTATATTTGCAGAGCCTGCAGTTCCGGGCTAAAAGCGGGCATAAGGATTTGCGAGGACCAAAATAAGAATATTACCGATTGTGCTAAATTACCTACACCGTTAGAAGTATGCCACTAACGGGAATAAAATTTCAGATAGATTGGAGAGATCAAATGAGAAAGAAAATAATGATTTTATCAGTTGCGATCGTCTTTGTATTTACGGTACCTGCTTTGGCGGTACCAACGTTTCAGGTTTACAGCGAAGGTGCGACAGCCGGCGATTTCGGACCCGATCAGGACACATGGCTTACAACAGCCAACCCGGCAGATATTACCGTTGCCGGAACATTTTCGGCAAAAACGCTCAGCTTAACGGATGTTACACTGCTTTTGTCCGTGCCCGACAGTACAACAGGCACCATTTCGGTCACTGGTCTAAATGGTGCGCCCAACCCGTCTTTTCTGGGTATGTTCACCACGGTAGCAGCGTTTGAACCAGCCGGAGCAAACTTCAACAGTCACTATCCAATGCAGGATGACATCTCGGACTTTTACCTTTACGACATCGGCGAATTCTTTCCGGTCGAACCAATAAGTGATTACAATGCCGATACTGGTATAATACTCCCCCCGAACCCCAATATGCTGGGCGAATTGAAAGAGTACAGGATTGGATTTGAGGGCTTTGAAACGCTGCACATCGATATGTTCGGTTTAGTCTCTACCGAAACCGGCCCGAATATAAGAACCGCATGGAAACTCAATCCCGGCTCACACGATACCACAGTCGTTCCTGCTCCAGGTGCTGTCATGCTCGCAACCATTGGCATCTGCTGGTTACGAAAACGTCACAGATCGCAATATCCCTAACGATCTATCGATTCCATTTCGAATCGTTGTCAACAACTTTAACCGTTCTCCGCCGGGCATTTCGCCTTTCGTCTTGCCTTGCGTTCCGCCTTGCGCTCTGTGCTTTTACCTTCTCCGGACTTGGTTTTTTCTTAGGTGGAGGGACTACTATGATCTTAACATTTTTGCCCTGCAATCCCTTGCCTGCGTCAAACTCTTCATACAGCACAGTTTGCCCTTCGCGGAGGCACTTAAAGCCATCCTTTTCGATGTTTGTAAAGTGTACAAACACATCCTCCCCCTGCTCGTTCGTCACGAACCCAAAACCCTTCCTGGTATCGAACCACTTTACTTTTCCCTTAACCATAACATCCTCCCTTCACAGCGATTTTCATTGACATGCGACTCTTCGTTTGCGGCGAACGGCTCCGATTACGTCACAGCCGCTAACCGCCCAAACAACAAATGCCATTAATGTTACTAAAGCTGGGTTTTCCCATATAATATTGTATACCTTGGCCCAACTACGCTGCTGATCCTCTTATTAAATAGTATATCAAATTGCTCCCAAAAAGTCAAGGTTTCCGACTTTATTTTCAGTGATTAACTTGTAAGATGCGAGTTAAGTAACAGATTGTCGTTTCCTTAACACACCTCAACCAATGCCCCCCTTCATCAATTCAAGTTTTTTCGCAATTTTCCGCATTAGTCATATCCAATCGACACAGGCCTCAAGTGGTGAATCTTTGTATATATTTCATAGAATAGAGCACGACACCAACACCTCTGCCATCTGAAGGTTACATATCTGGCGTAGCTTTCGTTACTTTTTTAGACCATAGTGCCATATATATGTCACAGTAGTGACTTTTTTATTGACTGCCCCTTGTGATTTGCTAAAATTCCACCAACTTGTTTGTTTTGCTATTTTTAATAGGAATCAAAGGTTCAGCGACAGAAATATAGCCCTCATTATCGGTGAAAGCAAAAAATGGCAAACTTTGAACATATTGCAGCTCTAAAAGAAGGACCTGAAGGTTGGCATAAATGGCGCCAAGCAAACCCAAATGTAATCCCGGATCTCTTTGAAGCAAATCTCAGTGGTGAAAACCTTATTGCGGCAAAACTCATGAAAGCAGACCTCAGTGCGGCTGACCTCAGTAGGGCAGATCTCAGTGGTGCCAAACTTCTGAGAGCAAACCTCAGTGGAGCTAAGCTCAATGAGGCAAAACTCTGTCATGCCGATCTCGTCAGTGCTGACCTTGTCGGCGCTGACCTCAGTGGGGCAGATGTCCATGAAGCAAAGTTCATCGGGGCGGATCTGCGGTATGCAAACTTTAGCGGGGTAGACCTGAGCAGAGTACTTTTGACAGAAAAGCAACTTAGCGAAATCATAATTATATGATCTGGATCTTCTCCTGACAAAACGGGTAGAGTAGTCCCAGCAATTGTCAGTGAGATGGTTATTTAAGCCTTCGCCCGCAACGGAGATTTTCTTGTGTTCAATCCGGTATTTCATAAAAATATTTTTCGGATGGGCGATTTTGTTCTTGCCCTCAGTTTGCACACTGCTAAAATTCTATAAGTTATTTGTTTTGCTATGATAGAAAGGGGATTTGGCATGGACAAAGATGTGACCATTATCCTGGGTGGAAGCGACAAGGGGCATTTCAGTTTGTTCAAGCGATATCTCCAGCGATGGGGATTTGAGTATCCTATCATGCGGTTTGCCGATAGCCAGGGCATACTCGATTTCCTTCACCGGGCAAGAGAAGGAGACTGCCGTTTGTCTGATCGGATGTACATCCTGATGATATCAATGATGTCATTTTCGACGCGGCAAATGGACGGTCTGGCGGTGCTTAAGGCGATGAAAAAGGACCCGGACTTTAAGAATATACCGATGCTAATGCTCACTGATGTCGAAGACCCAAAAAACATAACCGATTGCCTCGATGCTGGCTGCGACGCGATCCTTTCACTGCCGCTAAAGAAAGAGGCCTTTATCAGGGTCATGAACAATATCGGTGTGATCAAGATGTCCCCTTCAATCGGCTGAGAAACTAAAAGTACTTTGCTATGCTACGGCAGAAAGGGGGTTTGACATGGACAAAGATGTAACCATTATCCTGGGGGATAGCGACAGGGGGCATTCCGTTCTGTTCAAGCGACATCTCCAGCAATGGGGATTTAAGTATCCTATCCTGCGATTTAGCGATGGCCAAGGCGTACTCGATTTCCTTCACTGGGCAAGGGAAGGTGACTGCCGCATATCTGATCGGATGTACCTCGTGATGATGACACTTTCGATGCTGCTAATGGGAGGTCTGGATGTACTCAAGGCAATGAAACAGGATCCGGACTTTAAGAATATGCCGGTTATAATCCTCACTAACACCAAAGACGAAAAAAACACAGCCGATTGCCTCGATGCCGGTTGCGATGCGATCCTTGAAAAGCCGCTGGAGAAGGAGGCCTTCACTCGGGCACTGGCCAATATCGGTGTGATCAAGATGCCCTTTCCCATTGCCTAGTTATTTTTGTATTTTGTTTGTAGACCAAAACATCTAATAATTAAGAAAGGAGACTCTTAGATATGAAGAAAATGACAGAACAAAATCTCATAAATGCTTTCGGAGGCGAAAGCCAGGCGCATATGCGATACCTGCATTTTGCCAATCAAGCTGAAAAGGAAGATTTCCCCAATGTGGCCCGTTTGTTTCGTGCCATCGCTCATGCAGAATTTGTTCATGCCGGCGACCACTACCGGGAGCTCAAACATTTAGATGGTGGATTTGTTGCTAACAGCATGGCAGCATTTGGACCTGGAGACACGCAAAAGAACCTCTCTTTAGCAATAGCAGGTGAAACATTCGAAATAACAGAGATGTACCCAACCTATATCGATGTCGCTAAATTTCAGGATGAAAAACTCGCCCAACGGAGTTTTGAATGGGCTTATGGTACGGAGATAAAACATAAAGAGCTCTTTGAGAAGGCACAGAAGGCAGTAGAGTCTTCCTGTGATGTAGAGTTGGGGAAGGTACAGGTCTGTGAAGTGTGTGGCTACACGATTGAGGGAGAGGCTCCGGATAAATGTCCTTTGTGCGATGCCAAAAAAGATCAGTTTGTCACGCTTAAGAAATATCTCAGACCGTAGGGGGCATGTGTGAATATACTGACGAGTTTATATCGTCCTTCGCTTGCATTGTTGACGGATTTATATCAGTTGAACATGTCATTGAGGATCTCAAGCAACAGGGGTCCACCATTGCAGTCTGGGGCGTGGGAACAAAATTAGTTACCGGTTATGATCAATCCGCCCTCGATGGTATTTACAAATTAGCCGCAATCGTCAGCCTGTGAGACTCTGTAGGAAGCTTTTAAATTTAAGTTGGTTTTGGCCATAGTTAAAAGCTACAAAGATATATGCATAATCTATGTGATTAAATTCTCAACACTGCTGCTGCCCGAAGTTTCGAGTGTTTTATTCTAATCAGCACTTCATTGGCATCTTCCAATGAGAATTCTTCTATGGTTGAAGTTATAGGGATCTGCGCCGCTAATGGCAAGAATTCTTCGGCATCAGTTCGTGTGACATTAGCAACACTTTTAATTTCCTTTTCGAACCATAAATATTTCGCATATTCAAGTTCAGGGATCACTGTCTCCTTGCGAATCGCATTTATAACCAATCTGCCACCTCTTTCCAGTGCTTCTAAAGCATCACGAACACATTGGCCAACCGGCGTAAAATCTATTGCTATATTTAATTTGGCGGGAGGGTTATCACTACTGCGGCCTGTCCAGTCAGCACCGAGACTTTTCGCTAATTCAGCGTGTTCTTGGGTTTTTGTGAAAACAAAAACAGGGTTGTTAGGAAATTTATATTTGATTACCTGGATCAAGATGTGTGCACATGCGCCAAAACCGTATAACCCGATGATTTGTTTATCATTTACCTTTGCCAATCTAAGCGTTCGGTAGCCGATTACTCCGGCACATAACAGCGGCGCTACTTGGGCATCTGTGAAACTTTCCGGTAAGGGGTACACAAAATTTTCGTCTATGACTATATACTCAGCATAACCCCCATTTGCATCCTTGCCAGTCCACTTTGCATTATCACACAGGTTTTCATTGCCTGATTTGCAAAAACTACACTGTCCACAGGCCCAATATAGCCATGTGATTCCAACACGCTGGCCTATTTTAAATCTGGCAACAGATTTCCCTTTTTCATTAACTGTTCCTACTACCTGATGCCCCGGCACTATAGGCATCATGGTTGGAGTCAGTCTACCTTCAGCTTCATCGAGATCAGTATGACAAGCTCCGCAGACGGAAACCTTAACTAAAACTTCATTTTCTTTTGGTTCGGGTTTGGGCATGCCCACAAGTTCCAGGCATTTATCTTCAACCGGTCCTATTCTGGTTAAAAGCATTGCTTTCATTTTGCTGTTTCCTGTTTTAGCTGACTATAGTCTCAGATACACTGAAGGAAAAACTATTGGAATGGAACAACTACCGGCAAAACGGTTATTTGACACCTTCCGTCTCCAAGTGGGACACTTTTATTCCACCATTTACATCCCCTCTCACTAAGCCGTAGAGGCCATTTCATTATATATCCTTACACAATCACGCGCTGAATCATGCCAGTTGAGCCTGGTGACCTCTCGTTGTGATTCTTTGCGAAGCGTTTCCTCAAGCGGCGGATACCGAAGAACCGCCACTATCTTATTGGCCATCTCATTGATGTCCCAGAAGTCAACTTTCAGCGCATGTCGAAGAACTTCCGAAACCCCGCTTTGCTTGCTGATCAATACGGGAACGTCATGGTTGATCGCCTCCAAAGGCGCTATTCCGAATGGTTCCGAGACCGAGGGCATCACATAGAGATCGGCCATCGAGTAGACCCTTTGCAGTTCATTGCCCGAGAGGAAACCGGTAAAGAGCATCTTATGGCCTATCCCTACGCTGGCGGCCATATCTACGATCCTTCGCATCATATCACCAGAACCTGTCATGACGAATTTTACATTGTCAAGTACCTCAAGGACTTTGCGTGCGGCGGCTATAAAGTAATCGGGGCCCTTCTGCATTGTGATCCTGCCGAGGAAAAGCACAACCTTATCGCCGGTGCGGATATGTGTAGTCTCAGCCTTTCTGCGCAGACCCTGTATGACACCGTTGTAAACAACCTCTACCTTTTCCGGGGGCACAGCATAGCGATCTATCAGGATGTTTCGTGTGTAATTGCTTACGGCGATAACTTTTTTTGCTGCGTGCATACCATATCGCTCAATGTCATAAATCATCTGATTGATATTATCGCCGCTTCGATCAAATTCGGTTGAATGAACCTGCACAACCAACGGCTTACCACTGACTCTGGCGGCGGCTACTCCGGCTGGGTATGTCATCCAGTCATGGGCATGAACCACATCAAAATTTTCTCGCCCTGCAAGTCGAGCTATAGCGCGGGCATATCGGTTGACCTCACTGTAAATATTTTGTCCGTAACGTAGGGCGTCTTCATTAACGTCAAAACCACCGCACTCGGTTTGGCAACCGCCCAGTTTCTCTTCGGCAAGATCTTTCAAACGTCGCTTGAAAGCTTCGGGGTTGCCATAAGCCTGCAGTGCAGACTCCATCATTTGGAATTTTACATGTTTGAACTCATGGCATCCCATTGGCCCGCAACTAGCTGCTTCACTTAACGCAGCTAACATTTTTGCACTGCCGCCTGTGGCACTGCTGCTTACCTTTGGCATTGCAAATATTACCTCTATTCCCAATTCATCCATAGCCCTGGTCAGGCCGTAGCAAGCTGTGCCAAGTCCACCGCTTATGAAAGGCGGAAACTCCCATCCCACCATAAAAACTTTCATTTAAAAAATCCCTTTCTTCCCCGTAAAGAAAGCCCGTCAATCAAATCCATCCGACATGATTGACGTTAACTATAAGATCATCGGTATCATGCTTCTGCACAAGGTATGCAAGCCATTTGAATAACGGCTACCAAAGACGTTAATTGTCAATTGAAGGCTAAACCTTATGTTTACACTCTGCGAGCAGTCAAACTCTCCCAATTTAGGGATTCTGGAAAAATCGTCAACTCAGGAATTTTCTGATTTGTGCTTGCGAAAAACCCTGCATTCTTACACCTACGCTGTTATGCATAACCCTAGATTAAGGTCATAAACACTTCACATCAGCTACCAGCCGTACTCAGGAATTACGCGTCCTCATTTCAGGAACTTCCTGATTTCCCGTCAACAGGCAAAACCATAAGTTTACGGCGGGCACAGGAATGTTCTATGGGGTGCATAAAGCTGACCTTGCCAGCGTTAGAAGCTTGAAACACCCCAGTATAATGAAAGATTACTGTCCTTTCATTAGGGGAAAAGAGTGTTGCAGTATAAAAAAGTTCGTGACATCGTTTTGGGGCATGCTCGTCAATTAGGCTCCGAAACAGTTGATCTTACACGGGCGACCAATCGGATATTGGTTCAGGACGTGTTCGCGAACATAGACGTGCCGAGTTTTGATAAGTCTTCGATAAACGGTTTTGCCTGTCGCAGGGCTGATCTGGACAATGAGCTTACGGTGATCGAGACTGTCCATGTAGGAAATTTTCCTGAACGAACAATTAGCAAAAATGAATGTGCCAGAATCACGGGCGGTGCAATGGTTCCGCTGGGTGCAGACTGTGTGGTTCGGGTTGAGCATATGAAGATCATTAGTCGAAACGGTGTACGATTCATTGGCCGTGAAACTAAAGATAACATTCGTTTCCGAGGAGAAAAGGTTAAGAAAGGTGATGTGGTGCTTGCTAAAGGAACCAGGATAAAACCACAGCATATCGCAATCCTGGCAGCGATGGATTGTACCTGCCCATGTGTCGCGAGCAATGCTAACGAAGAACAATACAACTGGCAACGGATTAGTTGTACCAAATGAAAACCAGACTATTTTTTTGGGAGCAGACCAAAGGGGTTTGGCGTGGACAAAGATGTAACTATCATCTTGGGGGAACAGGAACGGGGGCATGCAATTCTGACAGAGCGAAGATAAGCTTCTGGGGGCTTGAGTTCACATCTGCATGCTTATTGCTGGGAGATTTCTCTGTTTCTGTTTAAACGAGAAAAGTCAGGTTGAACAATATTCCGGATTATGCTGTAGTATTTATACAGTTTTGCGGAATAAGAAGTCGCTGGGGCAGCCGTGTCAGTCCTGTGAAATGTGGGCAGCGTTATGGACAAGCAGAAGGCAAAAGACCGCAACAAAACATCGGGCAAAGGACGTGGGTTTGCCACGGCGATTAGGCGTAAGGGTCTGTTGCGTGGAGGGTTTCCGTTTCCAGACCATAATCCTAACCCGGTTCTTCGGATATCTGCTAAGGGAAAAGTGCTTTACAGCAATGATGCATCCGAAATTCTACTGCAAGCGTGGCAGTGGCAGGCGGGCAAAGCATTGCCGGATAAATGGAATCGTTATGTGCAGGCCGCTATCAGCGAAAGGCGAAAGCAGCATCAGAGGCCAAAATTGCAAGCCAGACATTTACTGTGACTTTTGTGCCCTCATCTGTCGGTAACTATGTAGATGTTTACGGATTCGATATCACCGAGCAGAAAAAGACTCTGAAAGCCATGACTGACAGTGAGCAGCAATTCCGCTCGTTAGCAGCAACTGCGGTCGATGCGATCATATCCGCAGATATCCATGGAAACATTACCCAATGGAATAGGGGGGCCGAAAGAGTGTTCGGTTATTCTGGTGATGAGATAATCGGGCAACCGCTCACAAGGATAATGCCCGAAAGATATCATCATGCCCATCTAAAAGGGTTAAACAGGTTGGCCGAGACAGGCAAGACAAGGATTTCGGACCGAGTTGTAGAGGTCGCCGGTCTTACAAAAAACGGCAGAGAATTTCCTTTGGAACTTACTATTGCAAAATGGCAGACGGAAGAAGGCATTTTCTTTACGTCAATACTCCGTGACACCACCGAACAAGAAAAGGCTTTGCAGGCTTTGAATTTGCGCAATCGTGCCGTTTCTCAGTCAACCAACGGTATTATCATTACCGACCATGTGGAAGTCTTTGAAAATCCTATAACTTATATAAATCCGGCGTTCGAGAGGTTTACAGGTTACAGTCTTGCGGAAGTACTTGGTAAAGACTGCCGGTTTTTGCAGGGTGAGGATAAAGAGCAACCCGGCTTAAATGAAATTCGTCAGGCATTGCAAGAGCAACGTGACTGCAAAACTATTATTCGCAATTATCGCAAAGACGGAAGTATGTTCTGGAATGAAATAAGTATTTCACCTGTATTTGATGTTCAGAACAATTTGGCGCATTATGTTGCGGTGACCAATGACATTACAGAGTACAAGAAGGTGGAAGAGGCGGTATGGGCCAGTGAAGCGAGACATCGATCATTGAGAGACGATGTGCTTGACAGTTCAGAAATGGGAATGTTCATTCTGGACGCTGATTTTAAGGTGGCTTGGATCAACCATGCGATCGAACTTTTCTTTGGTTTACAGCGAGAGCAGGTTATCGGGAAAGATAAAAGGGAATTAATTCGCACAAAGATCAGCGAAATCTTTGAAGATCCGCAAGGGTTCATGGACACGGTATTTGCGACGTATGAAAACAACACGTGTGTAGAGCAATTTGAGTGCCACGTTCTTGGCGATGGGAACAGACAGGACAGATGGCTTGAGCACAGGGGTCTACCTATCCTGTCAGGATTTTATGCGGGCGGGCGAATGGAACATTATATCGACATCACCAAACGCAAGAAAGCGGAAGAGCGACTGGAGATAGCAAGGCATAAGGCGGAGGCGGCCAATATTGCCAAGAGTCAGTTCCTTGCCAATATGAGTCACGAGATCCGCACTCCCATGAACGTAATAACAGGCATCAGCGATATTTTGGCAAGGGAAGAACTGACAAAAGAGCAATTAGCGTATACCGAACTTATACAGGATGCAAGTAAGTCTCTGTTGATCGTAATAAATGATATTTTGGACTACTCCAGGATCGAGGCTGGTAAACTCGAAGTTGCACCAGTAGAGATTTCACTAAAAAGGATACTTGATGGTATTGATTCTGTAATGCGGCCATTAGCTACCGAAAAAGACTTGCAGTACGAAATTATTTGTGGTGAAAGATTGCCCGCGATAATACAAACTGACCATGACCGTCTTCATCAATGCTTAGTTAATCTTGTTAGTAACGCTATTAAATTTACAGATCAGGGACACGTTCATATAAATGTTTCCATAGAAGACAGTGGTGCTAAACCCTTTGTTCGATTTGATGTTGAAGATACCGGTATCGGCATACCGATAGATAAACAACAACATATTTTTGACTCCTTTACCCAGATAGAAAAAGGCTGTACTCGTAAATATGGCGGTACGGGCCTTGGCTTAGCTATAACTTCTCAGTTGGCACAACTTCTTGAAGGCAAACTTACTTTTATCAGCCAGGAAGGAAAAGGTTCGATATTCTCCCTGATAATACCCGCTGGGATCGATGTAATATCACCACCTCCTTTGGAAGAAGAGAAAGCTGTCAGTGAAATAACTCCGATGAAAGAAATTGGTCGTGCGTTCTCTGGCAAGGTGCTGGTTGCCGAAGACGACAAAGGTTGCCAGATACTTACACGCAAACTACTTGAGCCGCTGGGGCTTGAAGTAACCATTGCCGATGATGGCCAGGATGCTGTCGAAAAGACTCTACAGGAATCTTTTGATCTGATATTCATGGATGTCAGGATGCCGACTTTAAATGGATTTGAGGCTACGGAAGCTTTGCACCAAAAAGGAGTAACCATTCCTATAATAGCGCTGACAGCCCATGCCATGGAAGGTGACAGGGAGTTGTGCATTGAAGCAGGTTGTAATGATTATCTCTCTAAACCCATAGACCGTGAAAAGCTCTTGGAAGTACTTGGCAAACACTTACCCGCTAAAACTGTTTAGCTTGATGAGCATCTTAGCCTTTCTGGCCATTTGCGGCTTAAGACTAGTAACGAACTATCAGTGAGGCGGTTAAACGAGACTTCAAGCCCGCGTCGGTATGCTCTATGCAATTCTGCGGTTTAGCTTCTCTTCTACTTTTTCCAGTACTTTGTCGACAAAATTACCGGATGCATTAATACTCACTCCGGTACTTTCCGAAATTTTGAATACCTTGTCGTACTTTTCGATAGCATCCTGCATCTTCTCTTCTCTTATATGCGAGTTTAAGTCAAGCTGATCCTCCAGTATTTTTGTATCATTGCGGCGGCCTCTGCTTCCAAGAACTATATCTATATATCCTTCTGCTGGGAGTTCTTTTTGATCTTCGAGAACGAAAATCTTGTCATATTTCGCCTTCATTGCACAGCGTTTGCTTAGTAATTCGTCTGTGGTTGAGTTTGTAGCTGCCTTTAAGTGACATTTCTTTCTTCTAGCTTTTCTTACACAATCCAGACAAGTCCGCATGTAAGAATTATCGGCAAAACGAAAGTTCTCGCGCACCAATTCCTTTGTCTTTCCACATTTATTACATTTTCTTGTTTTCATTATTACCCTAATAATCTAAATCTCATTGATCCATAGAAACCACCTCCCAACGATCTGCAATCTCACCGTCAGTTTGCGATAATACAATACCAGAATTTAGAGATTGGCCTCACAATACCCTTCCCCTCTTTCAAATATGAGGTAACTAAATAGATACCGCGTTTACTCTTTTATTTCTTTAATACCTAATTCTTTTCCAATCATTTTGTCAATTTTCACCATCTGCGCTTCCTGCTCAGCTATTTCTGTCAACTTATCCTTTATCTCTAATTGCTCGGCAATTTCATTAAGCCTGCCTTCAGAAAGTTTTTCATAAACAGTATTGCCTAATTCTGCCAATAGTTTTGTAAGTTGTGTTTCATATCGAGACTTTTCGCGACGGCTACGAGTAAGCTCGATACCTTCGCCAGCCTTTTCCGTAAGAGTATGTACAGCTGAAATAGAAGCATCAAATCCTGCTTCCATTCCACGATGTATCCTGTCCCATAGCTTCATTTTAAACACCTCCTTTCATTCTATAATGCCAGATACGTTTTCCTATTAACTGTGTTCCATTTGCTTGGTTCCCCAACTTAAGCTATAATGCAAATATACATAAATTGTTCAGACGAAGTCCTCAAGGAATACCCATTTTTGCTTTGAGAGACGGAATGGACAGAAAAAACAAGAGCAAAAAGCAGTATAATGAAGAGCAGGTTGTGCACACCCAAGAACGCTCTGCCCAAACCATAACAGACAGCCTCCTTGAACACATTGGCGGAATTGTCCGCCCTTGCGGTGCAACTGCATCTTTGTCTAACTTTGACGCTTTGGCAAGCAATCCAATTTCCTTGCCGGAAAATCTAAAGCAAAAGGTATATTATCGAGAAACCCCAAACATTGGGACGTTAATAATATTTAGCTC
>VRUF01000059.1:0-8468 GCA_019456245.1 Planctomycetota bacterium
CGAACCTTCTTTTTTCGTCTTCTGTTTGCGGCATGATAGGGGGTACCGGGATGGGTTTTTTGTTATCGTTGAGGGCGACGAATGTTAGGTGTGCCGTTGTTGCGAGGATGCTTTCATTGGTAACAGGGTTCTGTCTTGAGACCTGGACACCTATCTCCATAGAAGTTCGTCCGACGTAGTTTACGGAAGCCTTTAGAACTACGTGGTCACCTACGTAAATCGGTGCTCTGAATGAGATCGAGTCGATGCTGGCAGTTACTACTTCTCCTGAAGCATGCCTTTCGGCGGTCATTGCGGCTACCATGTCGATCCATGCGATTATTGCTCCGCCAAATGCGGTTCCGTGGGGGTTTGCCTGTTCGGGCATTACGAGGTACCTGGTAGAGACGGCACTTTGGGCAGGGGTTTTTCCCTTTAAATCACTCATGATTAAGTCCAATCCTTTTTGAAGGCCATTTGATCATGGGTGTATTATATAGGCGGTTGCCTGGTCTTGTCTATGGTAAAGATTGTGAGCCGTAGGTTGTGATAGTCATGTCCCGGCGCTTCCGCCGTCGCTTCCACCTTCGCCAAGGCTATGGCGGGACAAGAAAGCTATGGCGAGACGAGTGCGCTTTGGGCTTCTGTTTGCCAATTCTGTTGTGTGGTGGTTCAGTGAAAGGCGCAAAAAAAAGGCTGATCCGTGGAACAGCCCTTTTTTATTTTTTGCCCTTAAATTGCCCTTTATTTCTTAAACTCAGTCAAGAGCAGATCTTCGTCCTGTATCAAGCCTACGTCAGGTGCGTATATTTTATAGCATATATCTTTTGGATCGAGTCCTGAGGTTTCTTCTACCTTTATGCAGTTTTTGAATGTCCCGGCAGGAGTTGTCAGCGTTATGTCGTCGGCAATTATTTCGGCCCTGTCCATGGCATTCGGGGCTATTTCCTGGTAGTGTCTTGCCCCCAGAAGAATCGTACCGGGCATAATGATTCCTGCTTTGGAGTTCTTTTCGTCGGCTCGCCATGCGCCGGAGTGCTTGACGATCTTTCCGTTCTCGTAGTCATCGACCTCTTCTCCGAAGTAGAATACATCGCCGTGTTCTTTACAGATAGCAAAGAAGTTTCTGGATATTTCTTTTAGTTTGCCGTCTTCTTCTTCGTACTCTTCGATAACTCTTGTTTCTATATTGCCGATCTTTCTTGTTTTATCTGTTACGGTGATTGTTACCTTTTCGGTTTCGCTTTGCAGTACCAGTTTATATCCGGGTTGTAAACTGAAGAAGCGGTTGCTGCCAGTGGATGAAAAAGTACAATTTTCCTCGTGGAACTGTTTCGTCCATTTCTTAGTTTCTTCCTCGGGGAACGCTTTGTCTGAAGATAGCTTGTCGATCTCTTTGATCTTGCCTTTTGGCGAGACTTCGACTTCATATGTCTCACCGCCTGCTTCAACAATTACATCGTACTGGCCCGGATCATCGCCTTCGACTTCCATTTCGATCTCAGTTATTTTTCCGTCCGGGAATGCCTGGTCTATGGCCTTTTTTACCGTTGCGGGCAGATCTGAGGGTTTTACAGAAACTTTTTCCTCTGCTGCGATCAGCATTGAAGTTAATATGACAGCAGCAATAACAACACCAATCAAACCTAATTTGAATTTCATGGTCCATCCTTTCAAAATAGAGTAAAATTTGAGTTATTCGTTTGGCAAATTATATCATGGATGGTCTATATAGTATCTAAATAATAGAAAAAACTTCTAAACGGGAATTAATATTGGATTTGGGAGTTTTGGGCGCAAAAAAAAGGACTGATCCGAGGAACAGCCCTTTTTTATTATCTGAAGCTATTTTTATTCGATGATGTGAATTTTTTTGCCCTTGAACTGTACCGTGCCAGCTTTTAGTGCGAAAATGGTGAAATCTCTTCCCATTCCTACGTTAAAGCCGGGGCGCCATTTTGTTCCGCACTGACGGAGTATGATCGCTCCTGCTTTTGCGAGTTGTCCGCCGTAAAGCTTTACGCCTCGAAACTTTGGATTACTGTCTCTTCCGTTCCTTGAAGAGCCTTGTCCTTTTTTATGCGCCATCTTGGTACCTCTATTTATGTTTTCAGAAACAAATACGAGCCCCACATAATACTCAATGATGTTGGCGGTGTCTAGAAAAAATTGCAAATTAGTGGAAAATGCTTATTTTTTGTGTCTGAGGGGTCATTTTTGCGGTTTTTTGGGTTATTTTAGGGGTTGATTGCAGGCGGGAAAGGCATTAATATCTTGACTGGGCAAATTGTAAGGGTAAATGTGAATCTGGTATTTTAAAAGGGAGTACTGAAATGGGCGAAGGTTTGATCGGTGTTATTGGCGGAAGCGGTTTGGGGCAGAGTTTGGGCAATCATATAACCGATTCGGAGCTTAAGGAGGTTTCGACGCCTTTTGGTAAGCCCAGCGGTGCGATCCTTGTTGGTCGTATCGGCGATAAGCGGATCGCTTTTTTGAACCGTCATGGATCCGGGCATACGCTTTCTCCGAGTGTTGTTCCTTACCGGGCAAATATATTTGCGCTGAAGTCTCTTGGTGTTACTACGCTTATCGCAAGCGGGGCGGTTGGGTCGCTTCGTGAGGAGATCCGGCCTAAGGAGCTTGTGGTTGTGGATCAGTTTATCGATAAGACTTATAAGAGAGAGAGTTCGTTTTTTGGGGATTTTGGAGCGGTTCATTGCGAGCTTTCTCATCCTTGCTGCGGACGATTGGGAAAAGCTATTGTCGATGCGTCGGGGAGTATCGGTGCCCGGACGCATGACGGGGGTACTTATGTTTGTATGGAGGGCCCGTCGTTTTCGACTCGGGGGGAATCTTTGATGCACCGGCATTGGGGTGGGGATTTGATCGGAATGACGGCGATGCCTGAGGCGAAATTGGCTCGTGAGGCGCAGATGTGTTATGCGTTGATCGCGCTTGCGAGCGATTATGACTGCTGGCGCGAGCATGAGGCTGGGGTTGATAAGCAGGCGCTGCTTGCGGAGATCATCGGGAATTTGACGGCTGCGACTAATAATGCTATCGAATTGATCAAGGCTGTTATCGAGGGGGGTGCGGAGCTTTGCCGGGATGATTGCGAGTGCAGGAAAAGTCTTGAACTGGCGGTTTGGACGGAGGCGAAGGCTATAGATGAAAAGAAACGAGAGGAGCTTGGGGTTCTGTTTGAGTAGATTTTGCGGATAAAGCAGGTTTTTGCCCGGTTTTTGAGGTAAAAACGCCTATTTTAAGAATTTTCAGTTTTTTGTTGACAGGTATTTGATATTATTGCATAATAGGTTTGTAGTAGAAACTAGTTTTTGGGAGATAATAAAAATGTCTGGTGCTATAAAGAAAAAGAACACAGAAATGGAACGCTTAGAACAACTTGAAGGATTGGTGGATCGATACGCACAGAGCAGAGTTTTGCCGCTTTTGATTCCCCTGGTAATATTGATTTTTAATGTGAGCCTGCTGTTATACGGCGGCAAACTGGCATCGTTAATAATCTTTCATTTACAGATCAGCATGTGCTGGTATACAGCGATTATACTGGGAATTGTTGCTTGGGTACTTCTTTCATCTTTCTTTGTAACAGGCAAGATATTGGCCAGATACGCTGGCTGTTTCTATAAAAAAGAAGGTACTATAGAATTAGAAAAAGAAAGAACGTCTGCATGGGCATGGATTGCATACCTAATAACATTTTGTGGATCTGCGGTTCTGAGCGCAGAAAGTATTTTGCCTGTTCGCTGGGCCTTAATGATATCATTGGCATCTTTCGGTACGTTCATGCTTTACTTGGGCAAGAAACATAAGGAGAAACCTTTAGGAGTAGTGTATGGAGGTTTGAGTCTTGCAGCAGCGGCCTTAACCGCTTTGGGAGTACGTCTTCCGTTATCAGCAGAAGGATGGCTGTATTCATATTTTATTACATTGATGATATATTTTGTCAGTGCTGGATTCATTACGGCAATAGTAGTCCATATATACAATCGTAAAGTTCTGCAGAAGATAAAAAAGATGAGGACGTTTAGTGGATAGCGGGAAAATAAATCAGATTCACAATAATATCGACAGAGTCATTCATGAGCCGGTTCGGCTTGCTATTTTGAAGATTCTCAGTTTGGCTAAAGAGGTGGATTTTAAATTTCTGCTGACGACACTGGGTTTGACAAAAGGCAATCTGGCGACGCATATAAATAAGCTTGAAGCAACTAAATTAATAACAGTAAAGAAAGAGTTTCGCGGCAAAATTCCGCACACATCATATAGTATAACCAATAAGGGCCGAGAGCAATTTCAGGAATATTGGAAAAACATGCAAGAACTTGCTCCCGAATAACTCACACATTTGGAGATTTGACAATGGCTGAAACTAGTTATGTAATAATTTTTATCTTTGGGGTGTTTTCAATCGTACTTGGAGTTCTTGCGGTATTGCTGCCGGGGCAACTTACGGTATGGGAAGAGAAACTTTTTCGCAAATTAAGAATTATTTCCGGGGGCAGTACGGCTGGTCGAGTTAAGGCGGGGATGTTTTTTCAGGAACGTCTGCTCGGTTTGGTGCTGCTTGTGTTCGGTGTTACGGCTATTTATTATTTGCCTGTTGAATTGACATTGGGCAAAGGTGAGGATGGAAGTATTATTTTTTTGCGGAATAAGTATGTTAAAGATACCGATATTGAAGAGGAAACTGTTGTCTCGTCTGATCTTATTTGCTCAGAGGGTTTGCATATTATTTCTGCGAGGTATGGTGTCGGCAACAGGTGGAGAGATGTTTTGAAACAGATCAAAGAAGAAATCCGCAACAATGCTATTTCGATCAAAGTGTCCAACGATATTGCAGGCGATCCGGCTTCGGGCAAAGTAAAAGCCTTGAGAGTGGAATACGCCCTCGATGGAGAACGGAAAACCGCGAAAGTGACGGAAGGGCAGTGGCTGCATGTTCCTTCTGATGTTGAGCTGCATCCCGAAGTGGCGGCTGTGAACACGAGGGAGCAATTGATGGGGCTGGTTAAGCAGTGTCCGGCAGAGATGGGTTTTTTCGGCATGGATCTGTCGACGGGGCAAACTGTTGAATTTCAAGCGAATCAACCGGCATGTCTGGCGAGTATTGTGAAGATATTTGTTTTAGCCGAAGTGATGCGGCAGGTGGATGAGAGAACGCTTGAGCTATCGGAATCTGTCACTATCGAAAGAGGAAATAAAAAAGAGATTTGTACTATATCAGATGCTCTCGATAAGATGATTGGGGTAAGTGACAACAAAGCTACCGATGCTCTGGCTGGGCATGTAGGTTATGACAATGTTAATGCTCTACCTAGCCAACTAGGCATTTCCGGTCTCAGTGAGAAAATTTTGCCCGAGCCAGGGATTTTCGGCAAAGTACTCGATAAGAGAGTGTTTGGTAAAACCAGGCTTTGGCCAGTTGATAAGCCGCTGGTCCAACACGGAAGTGCTCGCGGCATTGTGCAATATTTTAAACTATTATACACAGGTTCACTTATAAGCGAAAGTGTCAGCAAAGCCATTCTCGATGTATTCGACAGGAACCCGAAAAACGTCATTGGCGATACAATGCCAACTGGTTATAAAAGCGTCGGCAAAGGCGGGAGCTGTGTCTGGATGCGTCCTGATCGAGATCAATACAATATGATCGGCTGGGGGCTATTAATCAGAAATGAACAAACTGCTTTGGCTTTGTGCGTCTGGTTCGAATGGTTCCCTGAGCAAACCAGTGAGGAACTAAAAAGGAAATGGAGTTCGGCTATTTCGGGTAGTATCGTAAACATTCTACTTGCCCAGGGGGAATCAACCACAGAAAGCAAGGGTGATATGCAAGCAAGCAATCCAGCGGAGACAGAATAATTAAGAACATCTTGTCAAAAGAAAGGAATTCCGGTTGATCGGGATTCCGGATTATGCGTGTTTCTTTTTTCGTGAAGCTATAATTGCCGCGTATCCTATCGCATAAGATGCTTAATGTTGCCGGTTCCGGTACCTGTGTGTTCAGCCATCCGTTTTCTACAAGATCCCAGTCAATTTCCCATCCGATCAGATCTATTGCGATCAGGTCGGCTTCGGTGAGTAGGCCGAGTTCACCCAGTGCAAAGGTCGGATCCATAATTCCCAGCGACAGAAGGTCTTTCCAATGCGAAGCCTGAGCAGATTTTACTGATTAGAGACATTATACCGTTTTTGGGGCTTCAAGTCAAGACATTATCGGCCATTTAACTGGAATTCCAGGGATTAGTGTTGTTAATGGGCTAAAAACGGCATATTAACTGCGAGAATGGGGTTTTTGTAAAAAAGCTTGACTGTCATATAAGGAGCGATTATACTTGCTTGGCTTTGTAAACATCAATATTGTCTATATAGAAAGGAACGAACGACTGTGAGCTCAATCAAAGAAATTCTGGAAACGAAATTAGATGGCGGCAACCTTGAGAAATTGATGGCGGTCGGTAATTCATATATGCATGCCTTTGTCGCTGACGCGATCGAGCTTTGCGATCCTGATTCTGTGCTGGTTTGCACAGATTCCGAAGAGGATCTCGACACGATTCGTGAGATGGCATTGGACGGCGGTGGTGAAGATAAGCTTGCTATCGAGGGGCACACATATCACTTCGATGGTTATAATGATCAGGCTCGTGACCCGGCCAGGACGAAGTATCTTGTTACTCCGGAGATGAATCTTGGAGCAAGTCTCAGCCAGGTCGATCAAAAAGAGGGCGTAGAAGAAGTACGTTCGATTCTTGCCGGTTCTATGAAGGGCAAGACGATGTTTGTGGCATTTTTCTGTCTTGGGCCCGTTGATTCGGAGTTTTCTATCTCATGTGTGCAGGTGACTGACTCTCCTTATGTTGTTCACAGCGAAAGCATTCTTTATCGTGCGGGTTATGAGCAGTTTAAGCGGATCGGTGACAGCGAAAACTTCTTTAAGTTTATGCATACTGAAGGGGAAACTGAAAACCAGGTTTCTATCAATGTTGATAAGCGTCGCATCTATATGGATCTTAGCGAGAACCAGGTTTACTCGACTAATACTCAGTATGCCGGTAATACTGTCGGTTTGAAGAAGCTTGCTTTGCGTCTTGCTATTCAAAAGGCTGCACAGGAAGGTTGGCTTGCCGAGCATATGTTTATTATGGGTGCTCATGGGCCAAACAAGCGTGTGAGCTACTTTGCGGGCGCTTTTCCTTCGGCATGCGGTAAAACTTCTACTTCTATGATCTCGGGTCAGACGATCGTTGGTGACGATATCGCGTATCTGCGAAAGAAAGAGGGTCAGGTTCGTATTGCAAACGTTGAGCAGGGGATTTTTGGTATTATCCGGGATGTCAATCCTACGGATGACCCTGAGATAAACAAGGCCCTTACGGTTCCTGGTGAGGTGATCTTCGGTAACGTTTTGATCACTGACGAACTTAGGCCGATGTGGCTTGGTATGGGCGAGGAGATGAAGGCAGGGACGAACCATAGCGGTAAATGGACCGCGGGTAAGAAAGACGATGCCGGTAATGAGATTACGGGTTCGCATAAGAACGCACGTTATACGGTTAGAATTTCATCGCTTGATAATCGTGATCCTCTTGCCGATGCTGCCGAGGGTGTGCCTCTAAGCGGTATTTTCTATGGCGGTCGTGACAGCGATACCTGTGTGCCGGTTGAGCAGGCTTTTGACTGGACGGAAGGTATAATCCTGCGTGGTGCTTCGATTGAGTCTGAGACGACGGCGGCAGTGCTTGGGCAGGAAGGTGTTCGCAAGTTCGATATTATGAGTAACATGGCGTTTGTCTCGATTCCACTTGGCAAATACATTCAGAACAATCTTGATTTCGCCGACGGGCTTGAGAAGGTTCCTTCGATCTTTTCTGTGAATTACTTCCTTAAGAATAAGGAGGGCAAGTACCTTAATACTCCGCTGGATAAGAAGGTTTGGCTGCTTTGGGCGGAGCTTCGAGTAAATGGCGATGTTGAGGCTATCAAGACGCCGAGCGGGTATATTCCGCTTTATGAAGATCTTGCGAAGTTGTTTAAGGATAACCTGGGGCATGAGTATACTCAGGCTGAGTATGTCAAGCAGTTTACGATTCGTATTCCTAAGCTTTTGGCTAAGGTCGACAGGATTGAGGCTATCTATAAGGAAAAGGTTGCCGATGCTCCTGCGGTGATGTACGAAATGTTTGACCGGCAGCGTAAGCGTTTGACGGATGCGAAGGACAAGCATGGCGATAATATCTCGCCGTTCGACCTGATTGCTAAGTAAAAAAAGGCATAAGGCACAAGGCAAAAGGCAGAAGTGAAGGAATCGCCTTCGGCGAGGCTTATAAATGCAAATTTAAAACGGGTCTGGGGCTTATAAGCTCCGGGCCCGTTTTTTTTTGTTAAAAATCTCGCACTGATCCGTCTTTGGCATTTAGTCGAGGTTGCAGGCCGGGCTTTCGGAAGGGTTTTTCTCTGGCCCT
>VRUF01000059.1:8478-12355 GCA_019456245.1 Planctomycetota bacterium
GGGCCTTCCAGCGGCAGTGCAAATCCCTTTTCCACCGTAGGATAGGGCTTGACCACGTCACCTTTACCATCACCATTGACCCATGGCGCTTCTATCATTGCGACATTAGGGATGGCCAGAGCAGCATGCAGGGTCGCTGCCGAGCCCAGAGGTCCTGCATTGTTGTGAGGGATAAGATCGATGTAATAAGCCTCTGCCATGGCCGCAATCTTTTTCATCTCACTGATTCCGCCACAGTGACAGACATCCGTGCGGATGTAGTTGACATACTGATTGACGATGGTCTCGCGACAATCCCACTTACTGTGATATCGTTCGCCTATGGCCAGAGGGATATTCGTGCTCTTTCGCACCAGTGCAAGGGCAGCTGGATTTTCATGGCGGATCGGATCTTCGATCATAAAGGGGTGATAGGGCTTGGCCAGTTCGGCCAATTTGATAGCCCATGGAGGATCATATCGCCCATGACATTCCAGAATGATATCCACATCATCCCCAATGGCCTCGCGTATTGCAGCCAGGTATTCTATCTGCTGGCGGACAGCTAGCTCGTGGTCATGAAAATCCTTGCGGTCATAACTGTGGAAGGCCCTGAAACGAATCGCTGTAATGCCTTTGGCAACACGATCCTTCGCCTTGCTAGCGGCCTCTGCGGCGGTATTTCCGCTGACATGGCCATATACGCGAACCTTTGTTCGGGCCAGACCGCCCAGCAGTTGATAAACAGGTACGCCATAGGCCTTGCCTTTGATGTCCCACAGGGCCTGATCAATACCGGCTATCGCGCTTCCAGTAGAGGGACCGCCCCGCATAAACCTGCGTCTAAAACAGACCTGCCAGAGATACTCGATCCTTTGGGGATCCTCACCGATCAGATATGGGATCAAGTCCTTGAGCATACCTTCAACCGAGTAAGGGAGAAAGTGATTGGTCGCATCGCCGTAGCCTACAATGCCTGCATCCGTTTCGATTCTTACCAGGAGATCTCTTCCTGTTAAAATCGTGTCAACACTGGTGATCTTCATGCTGGGTATGCGTTGCTTGTGTAATAAGGCAGCAGGAGAGGTAGTCTCCTGCTGTGCCAGGGATTGTTTTCCGGCAGTCAATAAAACTCCGGCGACGGCAGCATTCCTGAACATGCCGCGACGTGTCAGACGTGTTTTGCCAGTCTTCATATTCCCATTCCTTTCAGCTAAACTCACATTTCCCATTTAAACGTTTAAAAACCACAACTTAGTCTTTCTGGCATCAATAATATTATCAAAATCACCTTGAACAGGCAAGAGGTTACTTTTACAGGGAATTGGTTGCAGCCTGGCGCGCATTGGCGCGGACTAAAGGAAAAAGGAGTTCCCGCCGTGGCGAGGCAGGCTATATCTGCCAGTTGGCGGGGTAGTTTATCTTTTTGCGGTTTATGTTGTATTTTTTGCTTAGTGCGTCTACCAGTTCTATTGTTCGCAGTATCTGGCAGTCTGTTGGTGTTGCATTGTTATTGTCGCCGATGATACAGATGCGAATGATGTTTGTGCCTCGTCTGGTGTTTGAGGTGCAGGTTTGTTGTTTTCGCCATTTTTCTGTGGATTTGATGATCCCGTCGGTGCCATAATCGGCATTGGCAATGACGAAATGCATTTTGGCATTATTGGCGTCCGTGAGCCGATTTAGGTCATAAATGGTTGTTTTGCTGAAGTATACTTCTATCCTTTCCCAGTTTCGGTGATTTGCGGATTTTGGATTTGGGTCGATTTTTTCGGCTACGGGGGAGAGGTTGTAGAGACCTGCGAGACTGAAAGCCCCTTCCGAGAGGGCCTGACTGTCGAGCATCATGAGAACGAAAGCGCCGACAGTCATCGAGACTATCAATGAGAGCAACACTTTAACCATCCTTGAATGCTTCTTCATTCCGTTACTTTCCGGGAAATAAAAATGTGAAACAACTGCGGCGTCACCGGTGGGTCGATTCTATCATAGGTATCGGTTATGGACACTGTTTTTGTTGAGTCTTTTTGCGGGATTAACTCACAATGCCTGTGAGTTAATTTGACGTGTTATTTTTTAGTGTTTGCAAGGGTATATTAGTCAACATGTTATAGGCACTCGCTGTTTTATTTATTTGTGACGGATCGATTGTGATTTTTTGTAAAAAAAATATCGGGAGACCTTTATAGTGTTTGTGTTTCCATCAGCTTGCTTGTTGACAGTTTGCTTATAATTGCTTACACTTACAGTTAAGTTTTGTTATCGGAACAGGAGGCATACCCTTAAGGGTAGTAAATGCCCGTGAGCAAAATGGCAAGTATTTATCTATAGCAATTGAATTTTTAGTGTATGCCTTATGCCTGTTGCGGCTTTGGCCAGCTTCGTTAGAAATACTCGGCTTAGAACAACTAAGCCTGTGTTTTCTGCCTTGCTGTCCAAAGTCCTCACTACGGCCTAAGTCGATACATAAAAAGTTCAAGTGCTCTAAAAGCAAGTTACCGCGAACAAAATGGGAATTTTTAATCGTGATCAATGAAAAATCCATGCTTGCAAAGCTTCAGGGAATCCTGAAAGAGTACTGGGGTTATGACAGTTTTCGTCCTTTTCAGAAGGATGCGATGCTGAGCGCTCTTAGCGAGCGTGATTCTGTCGTAGTATTGCCGACGGGCGGGGGTAAATCACTTTGTTTTCAGGCTCCTGCTCTTGCGATGGATGGTATGGCGGTTGTCGTATCGCCTTTGATCTCTCTGATGAAGGATCAGGTCGATGCCCTTTGCGGTTGCGGGGTTGGGGCCGTTCGGATCGATAGTTCGCAATCTGAGGCGGAGAGGGGGCAGGTTCGGTCCGATATTGCTTCGGGGAAAGTGAAGCTATTGTATGTTTCTCCTGAGCGGTTGATGCAGGCGAATTTTGTTAACTATCTAAAGCAGTTGGATCTTTCGATGATCGCAATCGATGAGGCGCACTGTATTAGTATGTGGGGGCACGATTTCCGGAAGGAATATCGCCAGCTTGGTGAGTTGAAGAAGATTTTGCCGGGGGTTGCGATACATTCTTATACAGCGACTGCGACGGGGCAGGTGCAGGAAGATATCGTCAGTCAACTCGGTCTTGAGAATCCGAGTGTGCTGATTGGGTCCTTTGATCGGGCGAACCTGGTCTATCGTGTGGAGCCTGTGAAAAACGAGATCGATCAGGTTTGCGAGGTGATCGATCGTAACAAGGGGGAGTCTGGGATCATATATTGTATCCGGCGGAAAGATGTTGACAGTATGTGCGCGACTTTGGGGGTGAGGGGGTATAAGGCATTGCCTTATCATGCGGGGATGAACGACGAGGCTCGGAAGATGAATCAGGATGCGTTTATCCATGACAAGGTTGATATAATCGTCGCGACGATCGCTTTTGGGATGGGTATCGATAAGTCGAACGTGCGTTTCGTTATTCATGCGGGTATGCCTAAGTCTGTGGAGAACTATCAGCAGGAAAGCGGGCGAGCGGGTCGTGACGGGCTTGAGGCGGAGTGCTGCCTTTTCTATTCTGGTAACGATTACAGGATATGGAAATTTTTTGCGGATCAGGCAGAGGGGACCGGCAGGGCGATCGCTTTGAAAAAGCTTAGCGGGATATACGGTTTTTGCACGAGCGGGTGCTGCAGGCACAGGGTGCTTGTGGAGTATTTTGGGCAGTCGCTCGATAAGACCAATTGCGCGGGATGCGATGTTTGTCTGGGCGATCATGAGTATATGGAAGATTCGCTTGTTATCGGGCAGAAGGTTTTGTCGGGAGTGGTTCGATTGGAGGAGAGGTTTGGGGCGGATTATAACTCGCTGGTTTTGATCGGGTCGAAGGATAAGAGGATACTTGAGAACGGCCATGAGGGGCTTAGTACTTATGG
>VRUF01000059.1:12365-12674 GCA_019456245.1 Planctomycetota bacterium
AATGTTCGGGATTGGGTAGAGCAGCTTGTCGGGCAGGGGTTTCTTGCAAAGACGGGGGATTATAATGTGCTGAGTGTGACGGATGCGGGGCGAGAACTGCTGAAAGGTGAGGCGGAACCGAAACTGATGAAGCCTCTTAAAAAGGATAAGAAGAAGAAAAAGCGCAAATCGAAAATTGCCGATCAGTCTTGGGAAGGCGTCGATGAGGGACTGTTCGAGGATCTTCGAGCACTTCGCAAAGAGCTTGCTGACGAAAAGGGGGTGCCTGCTTTTGTGGTGTTTGGGGATGCGGCGCTTAGAGATATGGCG
>VRUF01000337.1 GCA_019456245.1 Planctomycetota bacterium
GCAAAAACGAGCAAAATAAAGGTGAGAATGGACATATAAAATCAAGCACTTTTAAAAGTGGTCCAGAAACGGTCCACTTTTGTACCACTTTTTCGGGTAGTTTAACAGCATGAGAATAGGTAATTCAGCTTTGCGGGTTTAGCCGTCAAGACTTCCGATTCATTCTCTTCACAGCCTTTCTCTTCGCCGTCTTAAACGGACCACCCCCACCGGCTTTACCGCCGCTATTCGGTTTAGCTTTCCCTTTAAAAGCTTTCTTCGATTTCGAACCCGCGGTCTTTTTCTTACTCTTTACGCCGTCAAATTTAGACGGACGTGTTTTCTTCTTAGAAGTTTTGCTGCTCGCATTTTTCGGCTTTGGCTTCCCCTTGTTTTTATCTTTAAACCCAGCCGCCTTCTTCTTGCGATCAGGCTTTGCGCCCTCACGTTTTACACCTTCACGCTTTACACCTTCACGCTTTGCGCCCTCACGCTTTGCGCCCTCACGTTTTGCACCTTCGCGTTTTGCGCCTTCACGCTTCCCGGCCCCGGTTTTTCTCCCCCTGCCGCCACCACCACCGCCACCGCTTTTCTGTTTTGCCCCGCCCCCATATCCACCGCGATTTCCACCGGCACCTTTCCGCTGTGAAAATCCGGTCTTTTTCTTCCTGCCGCCGCCGCCACCGCCACCGCCGCCGGGCCCTTTGCTCAGCGAAATACGCACTTTGTAATCAAATCCATCGTAGTACTCCGCCTTAAAAGTCTGCCCGATAAACCGCTCGATCTTGCGAATATGCGGTATCTCATCATACCCAACAAACGTGATCGCATCGCCAGTCGCCTCCGCCCTGCCCGTTCGCCCTATCCGGTGAACATAATCCTCAGCATACGCTGGCACATCGAAGTTAAACACATGCGATATACCTTCAACGTTGATCCCTCTGGCAGCAACATCCGTCGCGACCATCACCTGGTATTGGCCACGCTTAAACCCATCCATAACACGCTGCCGCTGTCGTTGCGTCCGATCCGAGTGTATCGCTTCGGCTTTGATCTCGTTTTGTTTCAGCCTCTTGCATATCCTGTCCGCGCCGCGTTTAGTACGCGAAAAAATCAGCACACTAAACATCTGCTGACGCTCCATCATATAAAGCAAAAGTTCCATCTTCTGTTCTTGTGGAACCGGGTATATATGCTGAGTAATCGTATCGATAGGATTATGCTGCTTACCGATCTGGATCATTTTCGGTCGCCGCTGAATATTTTTTGTAAGCGTCGCAACTTCCTTCGATATCGTCGCCGAAAAAAGCAGTGTCTGACGATCCCTCGGAATTTTTTCGATAATCTTTTGGATATCGTTGATAAATCCCATATCCAGCATACGGTCAGCCTCGTCCAGAACAAGCACCTCAACGTTTGAAAGATCGATGGTTCCGCGATTAAGATGATCGATCAGCCTTCCCGGCGTAGCCGCTACGATACCAACACCGCGCCGCAGAACCTTGATCTGTTTTTCGATCTGTTCGCCCCCATAAACCGCAACGCTCTTAATTTGCGTAAACCGCCCGTACCCTTTAACGGATCTGTCGATCTGCACCGCCAGCTCGCGAGTCGGAGTAATGATCAGCGAACGAATTTTCTCCTTTTTTCCCTTCTTACTGCTCATGGCAATACGGTTAAGAATCGGCAGCACAAAAGCAGCCGTCTTACCGGTACCAGTCTGAGCGCACCCGATCATATCCTTACCCGCAATAACGATCGGAATCGCCTCGGCCTGAATTTCTGTTGGAGCTGCATAGCCGGTTGCAAGGATTCCCTGAACCAACTCATCGCAAAGCCCGATTTTCTTAAATGGCATTATTTCTTCCTAAAATATAATATTAAAACGCCGGCAATGTCCGGCTAAGCTATCTTTAATTCGACCAACAAACCGTAAACACACAAAATACCCGCAAACACCACACAAACGCGGATTCTGCACTACTTATGCACAACTAAACAGAGGAGATTTGATCTCATGACATGCAATATGCACCGGCATACGGATACGATTGATCGCCATAATACCACAAACCAATAATTTTTACAACCCAAAACTAATACATCGCCTATTAGAGCACTTGAACTTTTTATGTATCGACTTAGGCCGTAGTGAGGACTTTGGACAGCAAGGCAGAAAACACAGG
>VRUF01000060.1:0-5123 GCA_019456245.1 Planctomycetota bacterium
GTCATTTTGTACCGTTCAATGATCCCAACTACTGGCCTGTGCTTAGTAGTGTGGTTTCAGAAATTAGAGAGCTAAAGGTTGCCCATGACGCGGCTGGTATGCCCAGTGGCCCCAATGCCTTCTATAATGGTGAGTTGACCGTAAGCGACGGCGCATTTCTCTACATGGACGGGGACCTTGAAGTAGGCAAGGCCGGTACAGGCATTCTCAACATTACTGGTGGCTTTTTGAAAGTTGGTGATGACTGCCGTATCAACTCCGGTGGTACACTCAATCTGAGTGGCGGAACTCTTGACGCTTACGGCGCTGAAGGACTGCAGATGGACCGCGGCGATGGTGCCACAGTCAACATTAGTGGTGGCCTTTTAGATGCAAGAGAGATCGAGTGGAACAGTGGCTACACTAACTCTATTATTACTCTATCGGAAGCAGGCACTATAAAACTCCTCAACAATACGGAAGATGAGCTTGTAGGGCGTATCGACAGCGGCCAGATAGTAATTGACGGTGGCTACCCTGCGAGACTTTTTTACGATTCCGGCGAGAATAAAACGACACTTGCTTCGTCGTACTCAGTGTTCAATCCCTATCCCTATGATACTGAACGGCTTACGCCTCAGACTCTCACTATTACGTGGGTTTTACCTGACCCGAATGGCGTTGTCACTTGTGAGGTATACCTTGGTCTCGACCCCGACGTCATGGCCAATCCGAGGGTTGTCGATGGTAATGATGTTGCTACCACTAGCATTGTGGACTTTGATTTGGTTGGAGGACTTCAGTACTATTGGAAAATTCGCGCCTATGACTCGGCAGTCAACGGTGGCACCACTCCGACCGTTGTAAGCCGTACATTCACGTTCGATTCGCTAAACATGCTGCCGATTGTCAATGCCGGTGCTGATACTTCCACCTGGGTAGACAAGGTACACTCGCTTGCCGACGCTACACTTGTCGACCCCGACGCTCCTATGTTTATGCCGGTCGAAGCTACATGGACTCTGGTCGATGCTGATAATGATCCCTGTACACCAGAGATCAGAGATGTAGTGATCAGTGACCCGTGTATAATCAATCCTACAGTGACTTTCGGTGCAGTTGGTACTTATGAATTAATGCTTGAGGGCGATGACGGTGATCCCATTGTGCCTACCGATACCATCATAATCGAAGTGTATATAGACGCCTGCACACACGCCCATAACCAACCGGGTTTCGTGACTCTTGTCGGCGATACCGATGACGACTGTGATGTCGATGAAGACGATTTGAAACGGGTGGGAGACACCTGGCTTGAGGAAGATCACACTGTAGAATAATAGTTTATTTAGATTTACTTATGCGGCGGTTAGGATTTGTTTTTGCTGTCGCTTAAGATAAGTAGTATTTGAGAAGAAGTACTCTTAAAAGTTAAGGAAACCAGCTTTGTACGATACAGTACAAAGCTGGTTTTTTTTAATACAGTTAAAGCCAACAGAACAGAAAAGAAGTACCGTCAATGAACAAGAAGAATCTCCGAAAGTCAGCCGTGCGAATAGTATTTGAGAAGAAGGAATCTTAAGGGCACCTCTAAAAATTCATTTTGGCGGACAAGCGTACCCAATGGGTATTTCTTGTAGGTACGTTGCTCAAACTGACCGATTGGTCAGTTTGAGAGTTTTTAGTTATTAGTTATTAGTTATTAGTTAAGGATACGGCCTGACGGGAGAAACATTATTATTAAAAATCGACTGTCACGCAAACGGCTTTAATTGCAGTGATTTGCATTAACATTCGGATCGTTATCTGTCAGTTTGAGTACGTTATTAAAATAAGGTATAGCATTAAAAACATTGTTAACGATACCTGATTTAGCAGTGCAACGAGCACTTTTTGATTCTGGACGGTGTCAGGCAAAAACCGCCTTAGCTTCGACTAAGGCTGATTTCCCTTCCTTGCCAGAATACAAAAATATTCTACTTGCCGCTTAGTACTGCGAACGCAAAATAATGACGGGTGCAACTTGCAGCAAACTATACCCTTTAGGGTAATAAAATTTCGCGTTGAAAATCATAATGCGTTACTATAGAAGTACTACCCACGCATTAACGCGTATTTTTTTAGTAGGATTTGGTATGATATCTGCGTCCAATGCCTGCATCGCCAATGCTTTAACATTGGCTGCTTCGGCCTTGAACACATCTATCAGTTCGGTGCGGCGTTTACCCGACATTCTTTTGCGGACAAAGCACTAGGCCAATCCCCCTTGCATTGCTGAATATCACTGTTTTTTAGTTTTTTTAAAGCGTGATGCAATTATTGGCTTGTCAACGGCGTCTTTTAAGTATAAAGGATTCCCTTGTATTGCTGAATATCACTGTTTTTTAGTTTTTTTAAAGCGTGATGCAATTATTGGCCTGTCAACGGCGTCTTTTAAGTATAAAGTGTTCCTCTAAAAAATTAGTTAAATTCGTGCAATTTTTGGCACGTTTGTTATAATTAAACTGAAAATTTTAGCCTCTAAAATGCGATTTTTAGAGGCGGGCTTAAAAGTTAAGGAAATCAGCTTTGTATTACATGATGCAAAGCTGGTTTTAAATGCAGTTAAAACCAGCAGATCAGAAAGGAAGTACCATCAATGAACAAGGAAACTATCAGAAAGTCAGCCGTGCGAAATGAATTATTTGTACTATTTACAGTAGCCCTTTTGCTAGTGTGCAGTTGTATGGGCGAAGCAAAGGCAGCCACCGGGTGGGATGAGCTACCTGAAATACTGGCTCGTATCGTTCCGCCGACATTTCCCTACCGTGATTTCGATATCAGAGAATACGGCGCGGTTGGAGATGGTGTAACCGACTGTAATGCGGCCTTTAAGAAGGCTATTGCAGCATGTACTAAAGCCGGCGGCGGTCGCGTTCTTGTTCCGGAAGGAACGTGGCTTACGAAAGGTCCCATTCACCTTGACAACAACGTCAATTTATATGTCACAAGACTTGCAAAAGTCCAGTTCGGCGGAACCTTTGATGATTATCTTCCACGCGTGAGGGTACGTTGGGAAGGTACCGAGTGTTATAACTATTCACCGTTGATATATGCGTACCAAAAGACGAATGTAGCTGTTACCGGAAACGGCATTCTCGATGGTGGAGCTGAAAAATCGTGGAATTTGTGGCCTAATAAGTTCAAACCGAAAACTATGACAAACAGCCAACTTCGCGATCTGAACCACAAAAATGTCCCTGTGAAAGACGTCAAGATTTATGCCAAGCCGACATTTTTCGAGCCGTTCGAGTGTACGAATGTGCTTATCGAAGACGTAACGATTAACGATTATCCGTTCTGGTGCATTCATCCCGTCATGTGCACGAATGTAACGATTCGCAGACTCTACATCGATAGTCATAACTCCAACAACGACGGTCTCGACCCCGATTCCAGTAAAGATGTTCTGATAGAAGACTGCTGGCTTGACCAGAGCGACGACGGTCTTGCGATCAAAGCCGGCCGTGACAACAGCGCCTGGCGTGCCGGCAGAGCTTGCGAGAACATCGTTGTACGCAACATGCCATATAACTTTAACGGTATAGCTATCGGCAGTGAGATGTCCGGCGGCGTCCGCAACGTCTTTGTCTACAACTGCAACTATGAAAGCGGCAACATAATATATTGTAAGTCGAATCTGGACAGGGGTGGGTTCATAAAAGACATTTTCATCAAAGACCTCAATATAGGTAAGGCCCGTGTTCTGCGATTGAGAAACAACTATCACGGCTATAAAGGCGGCAACTTCCCGTCAGAGATGCGCAATTTCCACATCGATAACGTGCATATCGGGGTAGGAAACGACGAGACGATATCTCTCCAGGGCGTTCCATCGGCGCTGGTTTACGATGTCTTCATAACAAACGTAACCGTTGATACACTCCCCAAGGGTCCAGTCCTGCACCTTCGAAACGCTAAAAATCTCGTGCTGACAAATGTAGTTATCGCCGGCGAACTTCAGCCCACTTACCCGCCGATGATGGAGCCTGCAAAGAAAGAACTCGAAGGGACGGCGTCTATCGCCCCCAGTCGCAGCGGAAAGTGGAGCAACACTTCCAACTGGGAAACCGGACGTGACGGAGCTCGCCTGAAATGGAGCGGCGGCAAAGCCAATCGCCTGCCTGACGATAAGAAAGACGAGCGAGTATTGATCGGTAAGAAGAATGGTGTTACGCTGACGCTCGATCAAGATATCGACGGTGAGTTCGAGATTCGTGTCTATGAGAAAGCGACATTTATCATTCCTGAAGGCCGCACGTTCAAGGTCAAGGGGCCGTTCATTGTCGACCGGAACAAGAGCGTTGCGAAGCAACTCGGCGGAACGGTTCAAATCGGCAGTAACCTCGACATCGACACCACGACTGGCCGCTACGTGATCAAAGGCGGAAGTGTTAGCTGCGGCAAATTGAGTCTCAATGAGGGAGCGTTTATTGTTGACGACAGCAAGGGTAAGATAAAGTCGATAAACATCAAAGGCGAGTACCGAACCGGCGACGGTGACGGCGATACGACAACGAAGTTTGTCGCCCACAAGGACGGGGTAGCGGCTGTGCATTGCGGCGATCTGAATCTCGACTCCTATGCAGGCGAACGCCTGATCGTGGACGTCTCGGCTTATAACTATGCCAAAAACGGCGATCTTGTGCTCTTCTCATATCGCGGAACTCGAAATGACAAGTTCGACGGCGGACCTGAGAAACCTGAAGACCAGGTCAAAATTATCGGCGCAAAAGCCGACATAGTTTACGATGACAATGCAAAAGTAGTCAAGCTGACAAATTTCCGTCCATAATAAGGTTTTGGCTGTAAGGCCGAAAACTAAGCAGACGGATATTAGTTATAGAATTATCGTGGTCATAATGGTCGCGTTGCGATTAATCTGAATTGCATTTAAGGAAAAAGTTTATGAAATCTTACTTTTTGTTAATGGTTGTTATGATAGTTGTTCTTGGTGTTGTTCCAGGAGTTTCAAATGTTTTGGCCGCTGACGAGCCTGCGGGTCTTGTCGGTCGGTGGAACTTTGACGATGGGACCGGAAAAGATCTTTCGGGCAACGGTAACGATGCGTCGCTTGGAGGCGCAAGCATCTACTCACTTGGTAA
>VRUF01000060.1:5133-8757 GCA_019456245.1 Planctomycetota bacterium
GCCAAGCGTGTCTCCAACTTACGGGAAAAGAAAAACCGATGCGTATTCCGGCATCTGAGGACTCTGTGCTGGCCATTTCACGAGGTACGATATGCTTTTGGCTAAACGCCGGTTGGGACAGGACAACCGTTGTGCAAAGCGATAATGGATCTTTTCGACTCACTCAGTACCGCGGTGATTTTCAGGTGCGGTTCAGGGGCGAAGATAACTTCGTGTATGGTCCTGGGATACTTAACTACGACTGGCCGAAGTATGATATGCGCGAGTGGGCTTTCTACGGACATCCAAGAGCGGCGATAGGTGATTCAGAGTGGCACCTATTCGCCGTCTCTTATGATGATGAGGGCAAAAAGATCACCGGTTGGCGGGATGGAAAGCTTATTTCGGTCGTCGATCTGTCGACCTTAGAGGTAGAATCTCTTAGGCGGGCCGGTTTGAGCAAAATTACTACGGGTAAAGCGTTCAGAGGTTTCATAGATGACTTGCGTATTTACAATACCGTACTTACCGATGCTGAAATTCGTGGGATATACAACTCAACGAAATCTGTCTATGCAGGCCGGGACGATACTATCGCCCATAAAAAGGAAGCAGATATATATAAGTATCAGGAAAAGGACCGTACTCTCTATCAAGCATGGCTACAGTATAATCCCACAGAATCCAGCGATCAGAATATCCTGAAGAGCATCGTTGCTGAAGGGGACAATTCAACTATTCAGACGGCAGCGACAGAACTGAGCAATGCCGCAAAATCCATGTTCGACTTTAAGCCTTCGATTAAGGCAAAAGCCGTGAAAGGTGCGAAGGTTGTTCTGGGTACAATCCAAACGTCCAAGTGGATTCGCGAGCACGCCGACGAATTGAAACTTGATCAGATCAAGGAAGACGGATTTATCATTAAAGCAGTGAAAGAAGGCAACAAAACAACCCTGGTCGTTGCTGGAGATATTCCAGCCGGTGTTATTTTCGGTTCATTCGACCTGATTCGCCGCATACAGTTGGGCCAGGATCTAAGTGAGTTTGACGTACTTGAAAATCCGCAGATCTCGATTAGGATGATCGATCACTGGTCATATTTCCGCGGCTTGCGACTCGATGCGTGGCGTGGCGGCGGTAGAGACGGTTCGATTTATAGTTGGGCTGAGTTGAAGTCAGGTGATACCAAACTCATTCGGGATTGGGTACGAATGATGGCATCTGTCGGCTGGAACGCCATTTGTCCGAGCGAGGTTAATTGGGACTATCGCGACAATTACCTCGATCACCTTGACGAAGTTGAAATTCTTGCGGGCATCTGCCGCGACTATGGCATTACACTCTATTGGAGCCCGAGCTACCTGCTGGCACTCGATCACAAGACAGCCGATGCTATCTATGCAAGAGTACCGGATTTCGGGGGGTATATGATGAAGATGGGTTCTGAAAAACAGAACGGTGATCCGCGGCCGCATATGGTCAATCGCATTGCAGACACGTTATCGCCGTATGGCGGCACTGTTGTGCTTCGCGGTTTTGTCTATGGCAACTCGCGTTACACCCCTAAGCCCTATCGCACTCTTATTCCACATGACATTTTCGCCCACAATGACGGTATATTTAGTAAGAACGTTGTTATTGTACCAAAGGGCAGTGCCGGAGACTGGGATTATTCTGCACCGATTCCTGCAATGGACGGCGCTTTTAAGAAGACCCTGTCCGGCAGTGAGCTGGTCATTGATAAGAGTTTTCCCAGTTCCTGGGTTGAAAAGTGGAAATGGTGGCTCGAGCAGGATACCTATCGCGATGGTCCCGGTAGTTTGAATAAGTCCATTGCGCATTGTATCATGGGCGTTTCGATGATAAACCCTAGACCAGCATGGACACGTTCGCCATTAAATATGATAAATTATTACGGGCTTGGACGTCTTGCCTGGAATCCCGATCTCAGTCTGGACGAGGTATATAACGAGTGGATTGTTCAGACTTTCGGCAACGATCCCGTAGTGATCGACACGATCAAGAGGATACTGTTGCTGTCCGATGATGTAGCTCGTAAGCTGTATATGTATCGCGGGTATCGCGGGATCTGGATCGACAAGGGCGATGCGAAATTGGTTGAGAATAAACTGCCTTATACGATCAACCGTGATAAAATCGGCCCGACTACACCTGAACTTCAAAAAAGAATCCTTGCTCAGTATTCGCCGGGTCTGCGTGAAGTATATGGAGACCCGCTGAGAAGTGAGGAATATCTCTCTGCCTTCCATACCAGAGGCTATGACTACCGTCTTTCTATCGGTCGTACTTTGATCGAAGATATTTTCGGGGGGATGGAAGAAGCAGTGGGTCTATCCGAGCAGATGTCCAAACTCTGGAATACGCTTGAGGGCAAAATCGATCAGCACCGGTTCGAGTACGCACAGAAAAATCTAGTTGATTTTATTAGAGATTCGCAGAATACCCGGGACAGAACGGTTGCAGCTTTTGAGGAACATACAGGGATGAAGCGTACCCCAGCCCTTTCGCGGCTGACAAAATCGGCCCTGGCGAAGGTTGGAACTTACAATGTGCGTCATTTTGGTGCGGTCGGCGATGGAACAGTCAACGATGCACCGGCAATCAACAAGACCATCGACGCTTGCAGCAAAGCCGGCGGCGGAACCGTGTTCGTACCGTCCGGTTACTATACAACCGGTTCGATTCACCTCAAGAGCAACATTACTCTTGTCATTGATAACGGTGCTGTACTGAAAGCCATGCCTGACGCCATGGATCATTGGGAATATAATCCAAATGATAAGGGGCTGATGGATTCAGCGTATTACCACTGGGAGGCCTCGCTTATTTGGGGCAAGAATCTGGAAAACGTAAAGATATACGGACCGGGAACTCTGGATGGTTCGGAACTGACCAAAAGCAGCAATGTACCGAACGGTACCGGCGACAAGGCCATCGCCCTTATGCTGTGCAAGAATGTTGAGATTCGCAATCTTAAGATCCGTCAAGGCGGCCATTACGCTATTTTGGCCACGGGTTGTGAGGATATGCTGATCGATAATGTAACCATCAACACCAGCCGGGATGGACTGAACTTATCGCAGTGCAAAGATGTGGAAGTTGCTAACTGTTACATAAATGCCGTACGTTATCAGGACGGCCACCCTGCCGGTGGTGACGATGCTATTAAATTCGGCAGCGACTTGTCCCTCGGCAAGGCCCGACCAAGCGAAAACATTACCGTGCGTAATTGTTTTCTCGCCAGCGGGTGTAATACTTTACAGTTCGGTTCTGAGACAATTGGTTCATTTAAAAACATCAGTTTCGAAAACATTACGATTGGTCGTGCCGGTAAAGCCGGAATCAGTGTAACTTCCAACGACGGGAGCAACATTGACGGCATCAGTTTCAAGGACATAAGAATGGAAAAAACATTTGTGCCTATATTCATCAAAGTTTCAGATGTTGCTCGTGTGCCCAAGGGAAGTTACAAGCGGGGATCGATCAGAAATATCACCTTTGAGAATATTACCGCTACCGATTGCTACTCGTATTTTAGAGGTCGCGAAATGCCTTCGGTTATCTGGGGCAAGCCTGGATGTGCAATTGAAAACATCGAGTTCAAGAACGAGATCGGAAGAGCGT
>VRUF01000060.1:8767-12642 GCA_019456245.1 Planctomycetota bacterium
TCGATCACAGCCAAAGGCGGTCACCCTGTTGAAGACGCCGCCGTCGAGCCGAAGGAAAACGACGAACGGTTCCCTCGTTATGTAGGAACAATACCGGCATACGCGTGGTACCTGCGACATGTTGAAAACGTCAGTTTCATTGACTGCGAGTTTCCGTTCGAAGAATCCGACGGACGACCGGCATTCGTAATCGATGACGCAAACTATGTTGTCCTGGAAAATACGTTATTGCCCATTGGCTCTGAGTGCAGCTCACGGATAGCCGTCCGCGGCCAGACAAAAAATCTGACTATTGACAACTGCAAAGGAATGGGTGACAGAGAACTACAAACCACTGCCAACCGGCATTTCTAATCCGATTCAGATTGCTGCCATCCGTGGCAATGATATTTGATATGTTAAAGCAATGGCCCTTCATGGGCCATTGCTAAATATATAATACCCTTTAGGGTAGTAAAATTTCGCGTTGAACATTATAGTGCGCTATTGGAAAAGTACTTATCCACGCATTAAAGCGGATTTTTAAAATAGGAATTGGTATTAGGTATAATAGGTGAGTATAGATGAAACGATCTGAGTCTTTGATATTGTTGCTTGTGGTTTGTTTTTTAATTGTGTGCCAATCGTCTCAAGCGAATAAACAGCCGGTTGATTGGGTGAACCCCCAAATCGACACCCATGATTCACGCTGGTTTTATTTTTCATCCGCCAGTCGCCCATTTGGTATGGTCAACCTAAGTCCGGACACTAATGTCCAGTCGAGTTGGCATTCTGGTTATGTTTATGACAGCCCAGCAATTCGCTGTTTCAGTCATATCCATGCCTGGCAGCTATCTGGTATCCCGGTAATGCCCACAGTGGGCGAGTTTAAAGGCCATCTGGGAATGGATGCTTACAAGTCGGCTTTTTCCCACGACGATGAGATAGTCAAGCCCGGTTACCATAAAGTCGTATTAAAAGACTATGCTATTACCGCCGAACTGACCTCCACTACTCGGGTCGGCTTCCACAAGTATACATTTCCTCAAAACGATCAAAGCTACATTCTTTTTGATACCGGTGCGTATCTTGCCCACGGACCAATTCGCAAATCAATGGTAATGCGTGTCAGTGATACCGAAGTTGCCGGTTATTCAGTTACAACCGCGTTGCGTACCGGTCCGAAAGGAAGGGAACGGCACCGGCTTCTTCGTCCAAAGGATGCCACGGTCTATTTTGTTGCCGTTTTTAACAAGCCGTTTAAAAAGTTTGGCTGTTGGAAAGACAAGAATCTGATCGAGGAAAAAATCAATAGCATGTCAGGGAAAAATGTCGGGGGTTATGTGCAATTTGCAACCTCGGCAAACGAAGTTATTAAAATGAAGGTCGGTATCTCCTACACGAGCATTGAGCAGGCACGCCTGAACCTCCAGACCGAACTGCCACATTGGAACTTTGACAAGGTAAAGAACGCATCTATCGACGAGTGGAATGACTGGCTCGGTCGTATCGAAGTTGAGGGCGGATCCGATCGCCAAAAAATCAAATTCTATACAGACCTCTGGCATGCTCTGCTTGGGCGACGAACAATGAGCGACGTAGACGGACGATATTGCGACAACACAGGATCGCAAAGCGTGACACGTCAGGTCCAACTCGACGACAAAGGTAAACCTCTGTATCCGCATTTGAACTTTGACGCATTGTGGGGAACACACTGGTCGTGTAATATCCTATGGTCACTGTCCTACCCCAAAACCATGGATGCCTTTTGTAATACCATGCTTGACATGTACCGGGACGGTGGTTTGATACCACGCGGTCCGTCCGGCGGCAATTATTCATTCGTAATGATCGGCGATCCTGCTGCTTCCTTTTTCGCCTGCGCATACAACAAAGGCATTCGAAATTACGATGCCGAAGAGGCGTACGAAGGTCTGCGTAAGAATGCATTTGTCGGTGGCATTCGGGACCATGCCGGCTATGAACACAGTAAAATCGCCTTCGGCGGCGGCATGGACTATTATATCAAAAACGGGTATGTACCGGCTGACATATACGTCCGGGCCGGTCACCAGGCTGGAGCCTCGATGACGTTGGAATACGCCTATCAGGATTGGTGCCTGGCACAATTTGCAAAGGCTTTGGGAAAAGAAGAAGACTATAAGCTGTTCATGTCACGGGCGAAGAACTATCAAAAACTTTGGGATCCATCCCTGAATCTGATGCGCCCACGGACAAAAGACGGTAACTGGCTTGAAGGAATCACTCTGCTCAGAGGTGACGATTATTGTGAAGGCAACCCGGCCCAATACACCAACTTCGTGCCGCACGACATAGAAGGCTTGAATCAACTCTTTGGCAGCCGAGAAAATTACAGCGATTTTCTTAATGAACTTTTCAGTAAATCTGAGGAAAAGCGTTTCCTCAGAAGTTTCGTAAGTTACAGCAATCAGCCTTCTACTGGTATGGGTCATCTTTTCAATTATACTGGCGCACCCTGGCTTACGCAAAAGTGGGTTCGGCTTGTGAAGGAGAAGACTTTCGGCGACATTACTCCTTATGGCGGATATAACGGTGACGAGGACCAGGGGCAGATGGGTGCGATTGGAGTACTCATGGCCATGGGTCTGTTCGAAATGCGGGGAGGTGCCGGCATCGAACCGATCTATGAAATCACCAGCCCCGTTTTCGACAAAGTGACGATTCATCTCGATCCCGATTACTATTCGGGAAAATCCTTTGTTGTGCAGACAAAGAACAATTCAAAGGACAATATGTACATCCAGTCCGCTAAACTCAACGGCAAAGAGTGGAATAAATGCTGGTTCTACCACAAGGATTTAGCTAAGGGCGGAACGCTTGAACTCGAAATGGGACCAAAACCGAACAAAAATTGGGGCAGCGCGGTAAATGAGGCCCCACCTTCTATGACCAAGCCCAGCGGATGGGATATTTTACCGGAGATTCTGGGACGTATCGTTCCACCGACGTTTCCAGACAAGGATTTTGACATAAGCAACTACGGAGCCGTGGGTGATGGGGTAATTGATTGCAACAAGGCGTTCAGAAAAGCGATTGCCGCCTGTACAAAATCCGGCGGCGGGCGAGTCGTCGTTGGGAAAGGCACATGGTTAACCAACGGCCCCATCCATCTGGAGAACAACGTCAACCTGCACATCACGAAAGGCGCGACGATCAAGTTCGGCACGAACTATGACGACTATCTTCCTCATGTCAGAGTGAGATGGGCGGGCACCGAGTGTTACAACTATTCTCCTTTAATCTACGCGTACAAAAAAACCAATATCGCCGTCACCGGTTCGGGTACAATCGACGGACAGGCGAAATCCTCCTGGGTCACATGGGGCTCGAAAACCAAGCCCGGAACCATCATTAACATGGACTTGCGTAAAATGGGTGCGGAAGGGGTAGCACTGGAAAAACGAATATTCTACGGAAAGCCGAGTCTAATCATGCCCTTCGACTGCAAGAATGTTCTGATCGAAGGCCTGACGCTCAACGATTATCCATTCTGGGGCGTACATCTGGTCTTCAGTGCGAACGTTACCGTTCGTAATCTTAGAATCGAAAGCCATAATCCCAACAATGACGGAATTAATCCCGATTCGTCGAGGGACGTCTTGATCGAAGACTGTTTTATTGACCAGAGCGATGACGACATTGCCATTAAAGCGGGCCGCGACCAGGACGGCTGGCGAGCTGGCAGAGCCTGCGAAAACATCGTCATCCGCAACATGAACGATTGGCAGGGAGTGGCCATCGGAAGCGAGTGTTCCGGCGGTGTACGCAACGTTTTCGTCTACGACTGCGATTATGAGAAAGGCAGGGTTTTGTACTGCAAGTCCAACCTCGATCGCGGTGGGTACATTGAG